>JBIOVW010000099.1:0-2770 GCA_044867945.1 Nakamurella sp.
CGCACCAGTGGCTGGCGTATTGCTCCAGTTCGGTCTCGGGATCGTTCTCGCAATCGTCGTCTTCCGCTTGGTCCGCGCCCACCTGCAGAAGTGAGTGCCTGGGCTACATGTCGGCTAGGACCACCGAGATGGACATCGAGCATTGCATCTGATGGTCACGTCGCCTCGGATCTGGCCCGGCGTTCAAGCCTTCCTCATGCCGAGCAGCAGCGCCGCGGGCCTTCGTCATCGACAGGTTGCCCATCGGCGCGACCTGCATCACGCAAGGCCTGAACGGGACCAGGAGCCGTCGGAGCCAGGTGGTTGTCCGTTGCGGCCGATCTGCCGCGACCCGTTGGCGCGACCGCATCCCGGGTGGATCGCCGGCGACTCGTTCATGTAGGTCACTGTTCAGGTAGGTCGCCCAAGGGCAGCCGGTGTCGATCCTCCGGCCACCGGACGTCGCCGATCAACTGGCAACGGTCACAGCCGACATGACGGATGAGCCGATGGATGCTGATGACTAGTCCCCGGCGGAGACCGGGGTGCACTCAGCGGCGACCAGCGCTCAGCGGCCGGCGGCAAGCTGGAATTCGAGATGACAGCGTTGGCCGGTCAGGGAGGTCACCGTGTCGAGGACCAGTTGATGTGAAGCGGCAAAGGCGCGGAATTCGTCGATCCGGCGCTCGCGGCCGACGTAGGACGCGAGCATGACCAGGTCCATCTCGCTGCTTGCTCGCATCCCGCCAACTGCTTCGACGACAGGACCCGGCCGGCCGGCTGAGCGGCCTGGGCATGCCGGGCCAGGATGCGATGGGCGTGTTCGTCATCCCCAGTCGTGGAGGATGTCGACCAGCAGGTACCCGTCCGCGCCTGCCGGTAGCGGGTCGAAGAAGCTGCTCGCGGTCACGTCGGTTCGTTCGACCAGACCCGACCGTCAAGGCGTGCCTGGCATCGGCCGCTGTGGGTTCGAGATCGACGAGGTGGCTCAGACGGCGAAGCCGTCTATATTGAGTCAATGTTCCCCCGTGGCTGATCTTCGTCATGCGGCGACTCCGGCGTGGTCCGCGACTTCATCGATGGCGGTCTCGTAGGCACGTGAGGCTGTGCGGAGCTTGGAGCTTATCGGTGGGTCGCTGCTGGTGACTGCGCGATGCCGGGCGGATGGCCGGAGCACCGCCGCCCAGTGTCCACCGAGCCGCCGGCAGCGCACCCTCGCCGTGGGTCAGGTCAACGGTCGTCAGTTTTCGCTCTCGGTGGCGCCGGCGGTCGGCGGAACCGGCGTGCTGGGCAATGTGTAGACGTGGTCCGGGGTAAGGATCGAGGTGATGGCGGTGCCCATCAGGGTGCTCGGTTCGGCGATGGCTGTGCCTTGGTCCACTGGTAGGCCGATGTCGGCGTTCAGCAGAACAACGACTGACGTGTCGGCTTCCGGCAGGTGGATCGTCAGGCTCTGGTATCCGGGCAGGGATCCATTGTGTCCGATCCACCCGTGGGCGTTGAACAGCCCCAGGCCGTAGCCCACGTCCGGTAGGTCCGCGGAGAGCGGGAGGACCTGTAGGCGTTGTGCCTGGACTTGGGGGCTGAGCAGTGTGCCGTCGGCCAGCACCTTGGCCCAGACGCCCAGATCGCTGAGCTTGGAGATCATCGCTCCGGCCGGTCCGGCCCACGATGGGTTCCAGGTGGTGGCCACTGCCTCCTGGTGATCGGGCGTTTGCGTGGTGTATCCCTGGGCGTAGGGGCTGGGGATCGCAGCGTCGGTCGGATAGCTGGTCGACGCCAGGCCAACCGGACCGAAGACGTGCTGCTGCAGGTAGTCCCGGAACGCGTCGCCACTGACTTTCTCCACCAACTCGGCGAGCAGGACCGTGTTCGTGTTCGAGTAGTTGAACATGGTACCGGGCGGGAAGAGCACGGGCAGTTGGAAGGCGTAGGACAGCAGCTGCTCGGGTTGGAATTGCATCTGCGGGTCGCCCATAAATGCGGTCGCAAATTGCTCGTTGGCAATATAGTTGGGCAGGCCGCTGCGCATTCCGGCGAGCTGCCGGATCGTGATCGTGTCACCGTTTGGCACGTCCGGGATGTACTTCCCGATCGGATCGTCGAGGGCGATCTTGCCTTGGTCCACCAGTTGCAGCACAGCGGTCACGGTGAACGTCTTCGTCTCGCTACCGATGCGCAGGTGCAGGTTCGGGTCCATCGGCTCGCCGGTCGCCTTGTCCGCGACACCGAACGCGCGAATGTAGCTGCCCTGCGGTGACCACACTCCGACCAGCGCGCCGGGGATGCTCGCGGTGGACATTGTCTGGTTGATCGCGGCGTCCAATTGATCCACGGCCGAGACAGGCAGGGCCGAGGACGACACCGAGGTGCCCGCGATCCCGGACGACGCGGACGGGCCGATCGCGGAATTACCCGACGGCGAGCAGGCCGACATGCCAACGATCCCCGACGCCGCAACGACGCCGATCAGGAAACGCCAGCGGGAAGTGCGTGCACCGTCGCTGTCCAGGCGCGCCGGACCATAGATCGTCATGACGGACCCCGTCCTCTCGTCGGCAACCCATCAAGCAGTGTCTCCACCGTTCCCCGCCGCGCGTGTCCCGAACCACCTGTGCACCGGTCAACCTGGGCTTTGCCGTCACAGAAGGGCGGTTCGCGTAGATACTCGTCCCGTGGCGACTTCGTGTTGGTCCATGGTGCGGGCACGGGTGGCTGCTCTGGGACGATGTGGCAGCCGGGCTGCGGTCATCCGGTCACCACATACATGCCGAGCCATCATGGCCCAGTA
>JBIOVW010000100.1:0-4102 GCA_044867945.1 Nakamurella sp.
GCGGTGGCGCTGCACCGCCGGCTCGCCTACGTGCCCGGCGAGGTCAGCCTGTGGCCGAACCTGTCCGGCGGTGAGGTCATCGACCTGCTCGCCCGGCTGCGCGGCGGCATCGACCGGCGCCGGCGGGACGAGCTGATCGAGCGGTTCGAGCTGGACCCGCGCAAGAAGGGCCGCACCTACTCCAAGGGCAACCGGCAGAAGGTGGCCATCGTCGCCGCGCTGGCCTCGGACGTCGAGCTGCTGATCCTGGACGAGCCGACGTCGGGGCTGGACCCGTTGATGGAGGCCGCCTTCCAACGCTGCATCAACGAGGCCAAGGACCGGGGTCGCACCGTCCTGCTGTCCAGCCACATCCTGTCCGAGGTCGAGGCGCTGTGCGACCGGGTCAGCATCATCCGCACCGGTCAGGTGGTGGAGACCGGCACGCTCGCCGAGCTGCGGCACCTGACCCGCACCTCCATCGCGGCCGAGGTGGATCGGGTGCCCGACGGCCTGACGACCCTTCCCGGGGTGCACGATCCGGTCGTCGAGGACCACCGGATCCGGCTGGACGCCGACTCGTCGGCCCTGGATGCGGTGCTCGGTGCCCTGGTCGGGGGCGGCGTGCGCACGCTGACCGCCACCCCACCCACGCTGGAGGAGATGTTCCTGCGGCACTACGGCGACCGGCTGGAGGAGACCGAGCCGGAGCGGGCGAGTACGACGACCGACGCGCCGGGTGCGCACCGGCACCGGAAGGTGGCCGTGCGATGAGCGAGGCTTGCCGAGCGAATCATGGACACCGGGGCGCGGCCCGTGTCGGGACGGCCGAGCTTGCGAGGCGTCCCGGAAGGGACGCGCGATGAGCACCACCGCAACGCGCCCGGCGACGGCCCCGGGGGGCGGGCGGCTGACCGGCACCGGCCCGCTGATCCGGTTGAACCTGCGCCGGGAACGGATTCCGCTGACCGCATGGATTCTGGGCGTCGGCCTGGTCGCGGCGTCGACGTTCTCGACCATCGCGGCCCTCTACCCCGATCAGGCCGAGCGCGACGCCCTGGCGCAGAGCATCGCGCTGAACCCGGCGTTCCTGGCCATCACCGGTCCGATCACCGGCACCTCGGTCGGTGCGATCTCCGCGTGGCGGGTCGGTGCGGTCGGCACCTCGCTGGTCGCCCTGATGGCGGTGTTCACCGTGATCCGCCGGACCCGGGCGGACGAGGAGGCCGGACGCACCGAACTGCTCGCCTCCTCCGTGCTCGGCCGGGCCGCCCCGTTGACCGCGGCCGCGGTGGTGGCGATCGGCGCGAGCCTGTCCATCGGTGTGCTGACCGCGGCCGCCGGGCTGGCCAACGGTCAGGACGCGTTGGGTTCCTTCGCCTTCGGCGGCGCCATGGCCGGCTGCGGGGTGGTGTTCGCCGGGGTGGCCGCGATCACCGCCCAGCTCGCGGAGAGCTCCCGGACCGCCGTGGCCCTGGCCTGTGCCGCGGTCGCGGTCGGCTACGCGTTGCGCGCCGTCGGGGACGTCGACACCTCGCTGAGCTGGCTCACCTGGCTGAGCCCGCAGGGCTGGGCCGGCCATGTGCAGCCGTACGGCGAGAACAACCTATGGGTGCTGGGCCTGTTCGTCCTCGCGGCCCTCGCCGCCCTGATCGTGGCCGCCCGCCTGCTCGAGCACCGCGACCTGGGCATGGGCCTGGTGCCGGCCCGCCTCGGACCTGCCGCCAACGCCCATCTCCACAGCCCCGAGGCGCTGGCCGCCCGGCTGCATCGGGGCACCCTGATCGGATGGCTGGTCGGCATGGTCGCGATGGGGGTGGTCACCGGCGCGCTGGCCTCGACCAGCGACAGCCTGCTGGACTCGAACCCGCAACTGACGCAGGTGATGGCCCAGATCGGCGGGGCGGGCGCGGTCACGAACATGCTGTTGTCCGTGATGGGCACGCTGACCGGGCTGATCGTCGGCGGCTACGCGATCTCGACCGCACTGCGGATGCGCACCGAGGAGGTGGCGGACCGGGTCGGACCGGTGCTGGCCACGGCGGTCGGCCGGACCCGGTGGATGGCCGGCCACCTCGTATTCGTCGTCGCCGGTCCGACGCTGTTGCTGGCGGCTGCCGGGGCCACCGCGGGCGTGGCCAACTCGATCGAACTCGGCAGCCTCGCCGACGGGTTCGGCGGGCCGCTCGGCGCGATGCTGGTGCAACTGCCGGCCACGCTGGTGCTCGGGGGCGTCGCGGTCGCACTGTTCGGCCTCGTTCCGCGATTCACCGGCCTGGCCTGGGCGGTGCTGGTGGGCGCGCTGCTGCTTGGTCAGCTCGGCGAGCTGCTGCTGCTGCCGCAGTGGCTGATGGACCTGTCTCCCTACACCCACCTGCCGCAGGTGCCGATCGCGGAGATGAGCTGGCCGCCGATGATCGCGCTCACCCTGGTCGCCGCCGGGTTCATGGTGGTCGGCATCGCCGGCTTCCGCCGGCGCGACGTCAACTGACGGCCGGATCCGGCTGGGCGGCGGCCAGCGCGGCGGCGTGCGCCCTGGCCACCGCCCGCAGCGCGGACTCCGGGTCCTCGCCGCGGGCGCCGGCCTCGTAGGCGATGCGGAACAACTGCCCGGCCGCGGACTCGGCGTCGGCCGGCGGCACGGACAGCCCGAACGCCGCAGCCCTTGACCCGAGCTTGGCGGCCAGCGCCAGCGCGGGCTGACCGAACGCCACCCCGGCCAGCACCCCGGACTTGCCGCGCTCGGTCTTCTTCAGCTCGTCCCATCGCTGCTGCTGGTCGGCGGCGGTCCACTCCGCGGCGTCCCCGGCGAACACGTGCGGATGTCGCCGGACCAACTTGCCGACCAGGTCCGCCGCAACGTCATCGATGTCGAAACCGCCTTCGTCCCTGGGCGTCTCGGCCGCGATGCGGGCATGGAACAGGACCTGCAGCAGCACGTCACCGAGTTCCTCGCGGATGGCCGCCGGGTCTGCGGACTCCACCGCCTCGACCAGTTCGTAACACTCCTCCAACAGATACCGCAGGAGCGAGGCGTGGGTCTGCTCCGCGTCCCACGGACACCCGCCCGGGGACCGCAGCCGGTCCATCACCCGCACCGCCTCCAGCAGCGGTCGGTGCGTTGCCGAGCCGGGCCCAGTCACAGGCTCCGTCACAGGCCGTTGCCGCCGGGCACCACCTGGAGGGCCAGCGGATCCCAGGCGCCGATCCGCGGGTTCACCACGACGCCCTCCGCGTACGGCTGCAGGGCCAGCGCGCCGAGATCGAACTGGGTGGCGATGGACTGGGACTGCACCTGGGCCGCGGTGAGCGTGGCCGGGGACTCCTTCCGGTCGAGCACCCGGACCACCAGGAACTGGCCGTTTTGCGGATACAGCAGGACCCCACCCGGCTCCGTGACGAAGATGCCGGTCTGCGCGTCGGTGGGCGTGCTGAGCAGGTTCACCTCGGTCGAGCGGATCGGGTTCGCGGTGCCGGCCAGCAGCGCGGCGGCGCCGTCCGGGTCCGCCAACACCTGCGACCGCAGCGCGACCGCCTCGTCCCTGGTGGCCACCCCGGCCCCGTCGATCCGCACGGTCACGTCGGTGACCGGGACGCCCTGTGCGCCGGCGGCGCCGAGGACACCCTGCAGGCTCAGCAGGTCGCGAAACAGTTGCTCGACCACCCCCTGCTGGGTGACGGTGCTGGGCGACACCCCCGACGCCTGGCCGGACATCGCCGCGTTCACCTGGGCGTCGGTGATGACCACGTCGTGATCCGCGGCGGCGGTCTCCCACAGCGTGCTGCGGATCGCCGCCGCGGTCTGGGTCCGGTTGAGGGCCGCCATGTCCAGCTCGGACGGCGCCGGGTTGCCGGCCTGCTGCAGTTGATCGGACACCGACGCGGTCCGGTCGAAGATGGTCTGTTCGGGAATCGACTGATCGCCCACCGTGGCCGCCGCGGTGGCCGACGTCGCGCAGGCGGTGCCGGTGAGCAGGACGGCCGCGGTGGCGAGCGCACTGAGCAGGAATCGCTGACGACTGGTTCTCACTCGGACACCTTCGCACACCCTTCGGCATGCATCGGGCGGACATCGGGTCGGACGTCGGGTCGGGCATCGGGTCGGACATGGTGGGGCGGGCGG
>JBIOVW010000101.1:0-6686 GCA_044867945.1 Nakamurella sp.
CAGACCGGACTGGACCTGCACGCAGTGCAGGAACTGGAGCCGTACTGGGAGGCGGTCCGCGCGCTGTACGCGCCGTTCGAGTCGGGCCTGCGGGCCCCGACCGGGCGTGTCTACCGGCACGAGATCCCGGGCGGGCAGCTGTCCAACCTGCGGCAACAGGCGATCGCGCTCGGCCTGGGTCACCGGTTCGAGGAGGTCGAGGCCGTCTACACCGCGGCCAACGCGATGCTCGGCAACCTGGTCAAGGTCACCCCCTCCTCCAAGGTGGTCGGCGACCTGGCATTGCACCTGGTCGGCGCGCGGGTCGACCCGGCCGAGTTCGAGGCCGACCCCGGGCGCTTCGACATCCCCGACTCGGTCATCGGTTTCCTGTCCGGTGAGCTGGGCGACCCGCCCGGAGGCTGGCCGGAACCGTTCCGCGGCAAGGCCCTGGCCGGCCGCCGCTACACCCCACCGGAGGCCACCCTGAGCGACGAGGACACCCAGGACCTGGCCGCGAACCCCCGGCAGACCCTGAACCGCCTGCTGTTCCCGGGCCCGGAACGCGAGTTCCGCCAGTCCCGTCAGCAGTACGGCGACCTGTCCGTGTTGCCCACCGTCGACTATCTCTACGGGCTGCAGCCCGGTGCCGAGCACGTGGTCGAGCTGCAGTCGGGGCTGCAGCTGTACCTGGGCCTGGAGGCCACCGGTTCACCCGACGAGCGGGGCATGTGCAACGTGGTCACCACCCTCAACGGGCAGCTGCGGCCGCTGCAGATCCGGGACCGCAGCGTCGATGTCGACGTGCCGGTGGCCGAGCGGGCCGATCCGAGCAACCCGTGGCACGTCGCCTCGCCGTTCGCCGGGGTGGTCACCCTGGCCGTGACCGAGGGCGATGAGGTGACGGCCGGGGGCACGGTCGCCACCATCGAGGCGATGAAGATGGAGGCGTCGATCACCGCGCCGCGCGCCGGCCGGGTGCAGCGCACCGCGATCAACAAGGTGCAGCAGGTCGAGGGCGGTGACCTGCTGCTCGTGCTCACCGAGGGGGCGTGACCAGGATCGTCGCCGGCCGCTGGCGGGGACGGCGGTTGGCCGTCCCCAAGGGGGTGGGCACCCGGCCGTCCGCCGAACGGGTCCGGGAGGCGCTGGCCGGGTCGCTGCAGGCCACCGGCGGGCTGGACGGCGCCCGGGTGCTGGACCTGTGGGCGGGCACCGGGGCGCTCGGCCTGGAACTGGCCTCCCGGGGCGCGTCGTCGGCGGTCTTCGTGGAGAAGGACCGGATGGCCCTGACCGCGCTGCGGGCCAACGTCAGCACATTCAACGACGCAACCGGTCCCGCGTTGACCGTTCTCGCGGGCGACGCGGCGACGGTGGCCCCCCGACTGTCCGGGCCCTTCGACATCGTCCTCGCCGACCCGCCGTACGACCTGCCCGGGGAAACCATCAGCGGGGTGCTCGCCGCGCTGGTCGCCGCCGGCGTCCTGGCCGCCCACGCCGACCTGATCGTCGAGCGCAGCACCCGCTCGGGCGAGATCGTCTGGCCGGAGCCGCTGACCGGTTCACGGACGAGGAAGTACGGCGACACGCTGCTCTGCTACGGTCGCGCCCCATGACTCACGCGGTGTGCCCCGGCTCCTTCGACCCGCCCACCCTGGGCCACCTGGACGTGATCGGCCGGGCCGCCGGCCTGTTCGACCGGCTCACCGTGGCCGTGCTGGTCAACCCGGACAAGAAGGGCATGTTCACCCTGGAGGAGCGGCTCGACCTGCTCCGCACCACCACCGAGCAGTGGCCCAACGTGGACGTGGACACCTTTCGCGGGCTGCTCGTGGACTACTGCCGCGACAACGGGGTCGGCGCGATCGTCAAGGGCCTGCGGGCGGTCTCCGACTTCGACTACGAGCTGCAGATGGCGCAGATGAACCACGGCCTCACCGGGGTGGACACCCTGTTCATGCCCACCAGCCCGGCCTACTCGTTCGTCTCGTCGTCGCTGGTCAAGCAGGTCGCCACGTACGGCGGCGACGTGCGGCACCTGCTGCCCGAGGTGGTCGCCGACGCGCTGGCCGCCCGGCTGGACCCGCCGCGCCGACTGCCGGCGGGGTGACGTCTCGCACCATCCCCGCCGGGCGTGTTGGCGCGGATGCGGGTGTCGGGCTTGTCAGACTGATCAGGTCGGACCGCGGCGAGGCGTCGGGTCCGCGAGGCTGCCCTTCGACCCGTAGGAGGTTTGCATGTACCGGGTTTTCGAGGCACTCGACGAGCTGGTCACCATCGTCGAGGAGGCCCGCGGTCTGCCGATGACGGCGTCCTGCGTGGTGCCGCGCGGCGACGTGCTCGAGCTGCTCGACGACGTCCGGGACGCGCTGCCGGGGGAGGTCGACGACGCGCAGGACGTGCTCGACCATCGGGACCAGATGCTCGGTGAGGCATCCGACAAGGCCACCACCCTGGTGTCGGACGCGCAGGCGGAGGCCGAACGGACGGTCGGCGGCGCCCGCGCCGAGGCCGAGACGACGGTCACCGGGGCTCGGGCCGAGGCCGACCGGATCGTCCAGGAGGCCTCCGCGCACGCCGAGGGGCTGGTCGCCCGTGCCCGCGAGGAGGCGGCGCGGGTCGTGCAGTCGGCGCAGGAGCAGCACGACTCCCTGTTGGCCAGGGGGCACGCCGAGGCCGACCGGACGGTCGCCGCGGGCCGGGCCAACTACGAGCAGTCGGTCGCCGACGGAAAGGCCGAGCAGGCCCGGCTGGTCACCCAGACCGAGGTGGTGCAGGCCGCGTACACCGAGTCGGCGCGGATCCTGGACGGCGCGCACGCCGACGCCGACCGGATGCGCAACGAGTGCGACACCTACGTCGACAACACTCTGGGCAACCTCGAGGAGACGCTGACCACCACGCTGCGCACCATCGGTCGGGGTCGGACCGCGCTGCGCACCGGCGGGGTCGCCGATCTGCGCGACGATCGGATCTTCGCGCGGAGCTGAACGCGGGTGGCCACGCCGGAGGTGTCGGTCGGACGCACCCGGACATCGGGTCGCGATTCGGACGTGTGGCCAATATCCGATTACGATTCGACGGCATGACCGTCGATGAGCCCCAACCCAGCGATTATGAATCGCTGACCATCGACGACGAGGGATTCATCCGGCTGGTCTGGCCGTCCGGTGT
Organism: Nakamurella sp.; assembly: GCA_044867945.1. Lineage (GTDB taxonomy): Bacteria > Actinomycetota > Actinomycetes > Mycobacteriales > Nakamurellaceae > Nakamurella. The sequence continues at coordinate 3,154 of JBIOVW010000101.1, forward strand.
GCGGATCACCGGGCCGTCCGCCCGGGCCGCGTTCGACGCGGTCAACCTGCTCAGCGCCGACCTCCGGCGCCCCATGCTGGTGGACATGGCGACGACGAAATCGGTTGCCCGCGAGGCTCGCGCGGTGTTCGGCGAACGAAGCGCGGCCTCCCGGATCGCCCTGCTCGGCCGTTCACCGGTCGACCGGGTGATCGCCAACTTCACCCTCGGGGTCAGCCAGGTTCCGTGCCCGACCCGCTTCTTCACCGATCGCGAAAAGGCCCTTGCCTTCCTGCGCGATGGCAGTGAATGAGCGCGGACCGGATGGGCGGCGACATGACCGAGCCGCCGATCAGCGACGGACGGCTCGACCAGTTGGTGGATCTCATCGTCCAGCTCGCCGCCGGGAACCTGGCGGCCCGGTTGGAGCCCTCGCCGGCTCGGGACTCGGTGGACGCGGTGATCACCGGCATCAACCTGCTGGCCGACGAGCTGGACATGATGTACCGGACGCTGGAGGACCGGGTCGCCGAACGCACCGCCCAACTCGACCAGGCCAAACACGAACTGGAACGGCTCGCCCTGTACGACCCGCTGACCGGAATGGCCAACCGCAGCCTGCTGGGTGACCGGATGCAGCAGGCCACGGTCCGGGCGGAGCGGGGCGAACGTCCACCATGCGTGTTGCTGCTCGACCTGGACGAGTTCAAGACGATCAACGACGGACTGGGCCACGGCGCCGGTGACCTGATTCTGGTGGAGGTCGCCCGCCGGCTGACCGGGGTCGTGCGGGACACCGACACGGTCGCCCGGCTCGGTGGCGACGAATTCGCCATCCTGCTGCCCGACGTCAGCGAGGACCAGGCTCTGCGGATCGCCGAGCGGGCGCTGGCCCGGATCGAGGAACCCTTCGCCGTCGGGGATCGGGCCGTGTGGACGGCGGCCAGCATCGGGGTCTGCTTCGGCACCCGTGGACAGCCGGCCGATCTGATGCTGCGGGACGCCGACACCGCGATGTACGCGGCGAAGGCCAACGGCAAGGCCACCGTGCAGGTCTTCCGGCCCGAGATGCACCATGCCGCGCGTACCCGGCTGCAGATCGCCTCCGAACTCGGTGCCGCGATCGAGGGGGGTCAGCTCCGGCTGGAGTACCAGCCGATCATCGACCTTCGTTCTGGACTGGCCATCGGCGCCGAGGCCCTGGTTCGCTGGCAGCATCCCACCCGCGGGCTGCTTCCCCCGGCCGAGTTCATCACGGTGGCGGAGGACAGCGGTCACATCATCGACCTGGGCCACTGGGTGATCGAGACCGTGATCGATCGGCTCCGCCGATCGGGCCACCAACTGCCCGCCGAGTCCTTCAAGGTGTATGTGAACCTGCTTCCGGTCGAGGTGCGCTGGCCGGGGCTGGCCGACTTCATCGCCGATCGCCTGCGGGCGAGCGGGGTGCCGGCTGGGCGGTTGGTCCTGGAGATCTCGGAGACCGGTTTGATGACAGGTGATGTCGGTGGCCTTGAGGCACTGATCGCCCTGCGTGAACTCGGCGTGGGCACCGCGATCGACGATTTCGGCACCGGCTACTCCTCGATCAGCTACCTGCGCCGGCTGCCCATCGACTCGGTCAAGGTCGACCAGTCGCTGATCGCCGACATCACCACCGACGTGGCGCAGGTGCGTTTCGTCGGTGCGATACTCCACCTGATCGAGGCGGCCGGATTGGACGCGGTGGTGGAAGGGATCGAAAGCGTGGACCAGATGGATCGGCTCGCGGGCCTGGGTTGCCGGTACGGCCAGGGCTACCACCTCGGCCGACCGATGCCGTGGGAGGCCGTCACCGGGTTCAACGCCCAGCGGCCCAAACCGGCGAGACCCTGACGCGGCCGGCCAGCGTGTGCGCATCGGGGCGGGTCGTCGATTGGGCCGGCAAGGTCCTGTTGCCGCCCCGGGTTGCCTGGTTGGCCGTCCGAGCCCCCCGCGACTGGCGCGCGGGCTGGGAACGATATTGGGCCAGTGTGCGATCCTCCGGCGTCGGCGGCGACGTGCTATGGGACACCGGCGATCTCGAAGAGGTTGAGACTTACCTGGCGCTAATTCAGGAGCATCTGGACACTGCGCTGCCGCTGGTGGACGTGGGTTGCGGTAACGGTCGGTTCACCCGCCATCTGGCGCCGCTGTTCCACGCGACCGTCGGGGTGGACCTGTCCGCCAATGCGGTTGCCCGCGCCCGGCAGGAATCGGCCGGTCAGGAGGGCCTGACGTTCGCGGAGTTGGACGCCACCGTTCCCGGAGCGGGAGCCGACCTGGCGGTCACGATCGGCCAGGAGGCGAACGTTTTCGTCCGTGGGTTGCTCCACGTGCTCGAGCCGTCCGACCGGGCGGCCGCAGCCAGGAATCTGCGAAGCATCGTCGGAACCAAGGGGCGGGTACTCATCGCGGAGACCAACTTTCCCGGATCGAAGCTGCAGTACCTGCGGCACCTCGGCGCGACCGCGTGGCACATACCCCAGCCCTTGGAACGGGCCATCGCCGACATCCCGGCGCCGGACCATTTCGGGGCCGACGAGCGCCGCGCGGCGTTTCCACCCGCCGACTGGGAGGTCGTCGCCGACGGCTTCACCGACATCCTGACCATCCCGTTGCGCGGCCCCACCGCCCCGGAACACGTCCCCGGGTACTACGCCGTCCTGGCCCCGACCTCGACCGGACCGACCGGCTGAATTGGAGCCCGAGGCGCCGTCGACTACTCTGGAACGGTTGCCTTTCGCCCCGGACCCACCCAGAAAGCCGCAGAATCCCGTCATGCCCGCTGCTTCTTCGCCGCGCCACGACTCACCGTGGGTGGTCGACACCCGGCCGTTGGGCCGCCGACCCGGCACCATGCGGACGATGCGGGTCGCCGTGCCTCTGGACGAGCCGATGGGGCTGGAGGTGCTGGCGGTGCCGACCGGCGCCGAGGTCGACCTGGACCTGCGGCTGGAGTCGGTCGCCGAAGGTGTGCTGGTGTCCGGGACCGCGGCGGCCACCGCGGTCGGTCAGTGCGCCCGCTGCCTGGTCGAGGTGACCGAACCGGTCGTCGCCGGCATCCGGGAGCTGTTCGCGTACCAAGGCTCGACGACCGCCATGACGACGCAGGAGGACGAGGTCTCCCGGCTGGTGGACGACCGGATCGACCTGGAGCAGGTCGTCCGGGACGAGGTGGTGACGGCCCTGCCGATGGCCCCGTTGTGCCGTCCTGACTGCCGCGGACTGTGCGTGGAATGCGGTGGGCGGTTCGACGATCTGGAACCGGACCATTCCCATGAGATACTGGATCCTCGCTGGGCCGCTCTGCGGGACAGATTTGGAACCGAAGCACCCGAGAGCACGGGCCGACCACCGGCCGGGCCCGGCGAGTAACGAAGGAGATCGATCGTGGCTGTCCCGAAGCGGAAGATGTCGCGCAGCAACACCCGCTCGCGTCGTTCGCAGTGGAAGACCACCGTGCCGACCCTGGTGGCCTGCAGCAACCGGGCCTGCGGCGCGCTGAAGCCGCCGCACCAGGCGTGCCCCACCTG
>JBIOVW010000102.1:0-3039 GCA_044867945.1 Nakamurella sp.
CCTCCTGGCTGAACCTGGTCGAACGCTGGTTCCGGGAGCTGACCGACAAGGCGCTACGCCGCGGGGTGTTCCACTCCGTGCCCGACCTGATCGCCAAGATCGAGGCCTACCTCGACGCGCACAACGATGACCCGAAACCGTTCGTCTGGACCGCGACCGCCCAAGACATCCTCGCCAAGGTCGCCCGCGGACGCGTTGCCCTCCAAGCGGTCAACCAATGACGAGACAGGCCACTAGATTCCCCCGCCCTTCGGCCAGTCACCTTCCATGATCTTGTTGAAGGCCTTCGTGGAGCGGTCCATGGCCGCGGTGATGTTCTCGGTCTTGCCGCGGGACCACGACGCGATGTAGCCCGGCGAAAACGCCTCGGTCTGCGCGCGGCTGGCTCCTCGTCGCCGGCTGACCATGAACGCCACCGCCTCCGCCTCGGTCTCCATCTGGCCGCGGTGGCGCACGTACTCCTGGTAGTCGCCGTCGACGTGCCCGCAATGCACGTGCCCGAGCTCGTGGGCGATCGTGGAGGCTTTGTGGGCGCCGCTGAGGCGCTGGTCGACGACGATCTTCTTTGGTCTTCGGTTCGGTGTATCCCTGGATGCTATGGCCGGTTTCGGGATTGCAGTCAGGGATGATCGTCTCCTCGTACTGGTAGCCGGCGGCGACCCGGTCGCGCAGTCCGGTGAGGGTACCGGGGGTGGCTTCGCCGGTGGCGGGACGGAGGGGTGCCTGCGGGAGTTGGGCGCCGTCGGTCTGGGTGACGTTGAAGACCGGTACTGACTTGAACCCGGCGACGATGGTCCTTTCCTTTCCCGGGTCGTGCCGTTGTCGTCCTGTTCCCGGATCTTGCGGGTCATCGGGGCCAGAATCCAGATCGCCCTCTCCCCCTTGCGGACACGCCGGCCCACCTGCTCCTGCCACTGCCGGAAGCCCATCAGGTGCGCCTCCTCGAGCGACTCGCCACGTTGGGCCAGTTGCATGAGCGGTGGTCCCTGAACAACCGCGGCGACCCGCGCCTGCTGGAGCTGGCGGTGAGGGTCAACCGCTGTAGCTGGTGCTGCTGCTGCGGGCGCTGGGGCGCAGCTGGGTGCGGGCAAAGAAGAGCCGAGGTGTCCACATCTCGGCCGCGTAGCGGGTCAGGGTGTCACCGGAGTTGTGGGACGTCCGGGTGGGGCACAGGTGCCCGTCACCGGCGAACTGGCCACACGCAACACACCTGGACGGGCCACAGCCGGAGTGTTCGACGGTCGTAGCGTCAGCAGCGGTGCTCATACCCAGAGAAGGTGACGCCGCGCGGCGGTGTGTGACCGGCTGTGACCGCTGGCCTGGACGTGCCGCCCCGCTGGCACCGGGCGTCCAGAGACGACGCTCATCGGTCACCCATCGGTCGATGCGAAAACGGCCCGGACATCAGCGGTCTGCGGCCGCAGGTGGGGCGTCGGGGCCGCACGATGAGGGGTCTGCTTGTGGTCGCGGTAGAACTCGTGCGCCTTGACGGTGCCGGTGATGGTGATGGTGACCTGGTCGCCCGCCGACGCGTCGTAGGACAATTGCGCTGCGGTGATGATCTTGACGGTTCTCTCGGGAGTGTTGATGACCAGCAGTCGTTGGATGGTGCCGTAGGCGTAGCCGTCGACGGTTAGGTCGGTGGTGATGACCCCGGTGAGAGTGAGCTTCTCGCCGATGTCGCCGAGCCACGCGCTGGGCACCGTGGCCTTCTTCTCGCGGGCTCGGGCTGCTCCGATGATCCGCTGGTAGGCGGGGATGGCCCAGCACAGCAGGCCGAGGTCCCGGGGACCGACGCTGGCGGCACGCAGCGCCGCGCGCAAGTTGGCTTCGTAGCAGTGTTCGCCGGTGAGCTCGCACAGAGCGTGTCGATGATGGCGGCTGCCAGCTGAATGCCGACGGCCGGGTGGGTGGGGTTGGAGTTTGGCACGCAGCTCGTCCGCAGCGCGGCCGCGGCCGTACAGCGCCTCGCCGCCGGCTGCCTTGGTCGAGCTGTCGAACGAGGAGGTGCCCATCCGACGATCTCCACCGCGGCGTAGCCCAGGACGCGTGGGGCTGGTCAGACCCCGGGTGGGCGTTTATTCCTTACGGTAGCTGCGGCGCCGATAGCGGGGGGCCGGATGTGGGGCCCCAGGTTCGGGCGGCGGGTTGGCGATCGCCAGGAGCACGTCGGCGTGACACGCGACATAAGGCGGGCACCAGCAGCCCAGGTCCTTACCGGCAAGCTCAACCCTGGCCGCATCGAGCAGGGCAGGATTCGCAGCCAAGTACTCCCGGTACCGCTCCACCGCGGCCTCGTTCGCCGCCGGGGTGCGCCGGGCTGGCCGGAACGGGTTGGCCCACCTGGTTGGGGCGGCCACACTGACCCCGCTCGGGGGCAGCCGCCACCCGACGCTGCGTTGCAGCTGCAGCCGGCGAGGCCCACCCGGCGACTGGCCCTCGCCGCCGAGCGCGGCGCGGGCCCGGGCGAGTTCGGCGTTGAACCGGTCCGGGTCACTGCGCAGCAGAGAGACGTCGAAGCGGACACCGGCGCGTTTGCATCGGGTCAGGTGGGCCCCTTCCCCGTAGGTAATCGGGATCGCGCCGAGCTGCAGCGCGAGAGCGCGTTTGCCGGCGGTGATGTCGTAGTGCTCGAGGACGGTGGCGGGCCGTTGCACCCACGCCGGTTTCAAACCCAGGGTCGCCGCGAACAGGTGCAGCTCGTCGCTGCTGTCGGCCATCAGGTGCGACCAGCGGCCGCGAACCGTCCGGGTCCCGTTGCGCACAACGGCCAGTTTGAGCATGTCGTCGACGTATACGCTCATGCGGCGCTCAACCGACCCGCTGGCCGCCGGGGTTGACGATTCTGGGACTGCGCGTCTGCCGCGGCCGCCAACCGACGCAAATACCCGGCATGCTGGGGGTGGCTTTGCCTCTCGAGAATCAACGCTGATGCGCGGCAGGCGATCGCGAACCGCCGCAACTGCTCCGGAGTGAATCCGCGAAGCGGCGGCGCCTGGCCGACCTGGGCAGTGAGGCGGGCGAGGAAGCCGATGACCG
>JBIOVW010000103.1:0-4892 GCA_044867945.1 Nakamurella sp.
GACCGGGCCGCCCTGGCCGCCCTGGTCGCCCGGACGCCGGCCGACCCGGCCGCGCCGCCCCGGACCGCAGCCAGCCAAACCGCCGAGGTGCTGGCCGGCGTCGCCACTTTGCTGCTCGGTCGCGACATCCCGCCGGACGCGGACCTCTTCGCGCACGGACTGGACAGCATCAGCGCCATCCGGTTCGTTGCCCGCGCCCGCACCGAGGGCGTCGAACTGACGCTGCCCGAGGTGTTCGAGAACCGCACGATCGCCGCCCTTGCCGGCCGGGCCGCCCCGTCGGTGGCCGCCGCCCCGGGGACGCAGGTCGGCCCGGCGCCGGACGAGCAGTCGCTTCGGGTCCTGCAGCGGCTCGCCCCGGACATCGTCGAGGTGCTGCCGCTGGGGCCGCTGCAGGAGGGCCTGTACGTGCACACCCAGCTCGGCGCCACCGGTTCCGGTGCCGAGCTGGACGTGTACGTGGTGCAGCACAAGCTCATCCTCGAGTCGGTCGTCGACCCGGACGCGCTGCGCCGGGCCGGCGACGCGTTGCTGCGTCGGCATCCGAGCCTGCGCGCCGGGTTCGGGCACCGGGAGCTGCCCGGGCCGATGGCCTTCATCGTCGGCGAACGGCCGATGCCGTTCGAGCAGATCGACCTGCGCCACCTCGACGGGCCGGGCCAGCAGCGGGCACTTGACGAGCTGACCGAGCGGCAGGTGGTGGACGGGTTCGATCTGGCCGACCCGCCGCTGATCCGCATGGTGCTGGCCCGGCTGGCCCCGGCCAGGTTCCTGGTGAGCCTGGTCCACCACCACATCCTGACCGACGGCTGGTCCCAGACCCTCTTGCTGGAAGACCTATTCGAGCTGTACGACCGGGCGATCCGAACCACCGGGGACGCCGGGTCGTTGACGGCTGGGCTGCCGCCGGTCGCCGACTACCGGGCGTACCTGGCCTGGGTGGCCGGCCAGTCCCGGGCGGAGGCGACCGCGGCCTGGCGATACCGGCTTGCCGGTCTGCCCGGCCCCACGTTGGTCGAACCGAGCTCCGTGGGCCGGTCGCCGGTGCTGTCGGATTCGGTGGAGGCGCGACTGCCCCGGAGGCTGAGCGATGCGGTGCAGGCCCTGGCCCGATCGAGCTCGGTCACCGTGTCCACCGTCCTCGGCTACGCCTGGGCACTGGTGCTGCGGGCGGCCACCGGGCAGGACGACGTGGTCTTCGGCACCACGGTGTCCGGCCGGCCGGCCGAGCTGGAACATGTCGACCGGATGGTGGGCCTGCTGATGAACACCGTGCCGGTGCGGGTCACCGTCCGGCCCGGAGCCACGGTGCGGGACGAACTGCGCGCATCGATGGCCGGGCAGGCCCAGGTGATGAACGCCCATCACCTGGGCCTGGGCCACATCCAGCAGGCCGCGGGCCATCCGCTGCTGTTCGACACCCTGTACGTGTTCCGCAACCTGCCGATCGACGAGATCGCGCAGAACGAGACGTTCCGGCGGCACCGCATCGCGGCGGCGCAGGCGTATGACGGAACCCACTACAGCCTGGCGATGACCGTCAATCCCGGGCCGGAACTGGAGCTGGCGCTCGCCTTCCGGCCCGATGTGATCGACACCAAACGTGCCCAACGGTATCTCGACCGCTACCTGCAGATCCTGGCGGCGATGACGCACCATCCGGAGCGGCCGGTGGCGGTGCTGCCGGTCCCGCTGCCCGGTGAACGAAACCTGATCGGGCGGCTCAACCGGGAGGCCACCCCCGGCGCCTCCACCCAGGCACCGGATCGCACGATCGACGGGCTGCTGGCCGCGGCGGCCGCCGCGCACCCGGACCGAACCGCGTTGGTCGGCCGGTCGCTGGCCGGCGAGCCGGCGCGGCTGACCTTCGCCGAGGTCGACGCCCGCGTCGACGCCCTGGCCGATCTGCTCGCCGAGCGCACCAATGGCCCGGAGGCGGTGGTCGCCCTGGCGTTGCCGCGCACCGTCGAGCACGTCATCGCGATCTTCGCCACGCTGCGGGCGGGCCGCGCCTATCTCCCGCTGGACCTTTCGCATCCGGCGCCCCGGGTGCGCCGGATGATCGAACATGCCGGCACCCAGGTGGTCCTGGTGACGCCCGAGCACACCGAACTGGCCGGTGCGGCACCATGGTTGGCCACGGACGACCCGGCGGTGCGGGCCGCGCTGGCTGTACTGTCCCGCCCACCCGGCGAGCCCGGACCGGGCGAGCCCGCACGGCCGGACCAGGCGGCCTACGTCATCTTCACCTCCGGCTCCTCCGGAGAACCCAAGGGCGTCGTGGTGCCGCACCGCGGTCTGATCACCATGTACGACAACCACTTCGGCGCGATCTTCGGGCCGGTCGTCGACCGGGTCGGCCGGTCGCCGCTGCGGATCGCGCACACCGTCTCGTTCGCGTTCGACATGTCCTGGGAGGAGTTGTTCTGGCTGCTGGACGGCCACGAGGTGCACGTCATCGACGAGCAGCTGCGGCTCGACGTGGCCGAGCTGGTGCGGCACTACCGGCGGGCCGGCATCGACGTGGTGAACGTGACCCCGTCCTACTGCCGGGAACTGGTGCGGGCCGGGTTGCTGGAGCACGACGGCCCGGCCGCCCACCCGCCGGCGCTGGTGTTGCTCGGCGGGGAGGCGGTGCCCCCTGACCTGTGGACGCAGTTGCGCAGCCACCCGACCGCAAGCGGGTACGACCTGTACGGGCCCACCGAGTTCACCATCAACGCGCTCGGGGTGGACCTGGCCACCAGTCCGACCCCCTGCCTGGGCCGGCCGATCCTGCGGGCCCGCGGCTACGTGCTGGACTCCGGGTTGCAGGAGGTGCCACCGGGCGGCACCGGCGAGCTGTACCTGGCCGGCGACGGCCTGACCCGCGGCTACCACGGCGCCGCCGGGCTGACCGCCGAACGATTCGTCGCCGACCCGTCCGGCGCCCCGGGGGACCGGATGTACCGCACCGGCGACCTGGTGCACCGGCGGTTCGACGGCGGCGTCGAGTACCGGGGACGCAACGACGACCAGGTCAAGATCCGCGGGTTCCGCATCGAACTCGCCGAGATCGAGGGGGTCGCCGAGCGGCATCCCGGCGTCGCCCAGGCGGTGGCCACGGTCGGTCGCACCGGGCCGGGCGCGGACGTCCTGCGCTTGCATGCGGTGCCGGCCCCCGGCGTCGACGAGGCCGCCGTGGTCGACGACCTGCGCACCCACCTGGCCGGCCTGCTGCCCGCACACGCGGTGCCGTCCCTGATCGGGACTGTGCCGGCGATCCCGCTCACCGTGAACGGCAAGCTGGACCGGACCGCGCTGCCCGCCCTGCAGGCCGAACGCGTCGCGCAGGAACCGGTCGGCCGCGTCGAACGGTGCCTGGCCGGCATCTTCGGCGAGGTCCTCGGATTTGGGTCCGTGGGTCGGGACGAGCACTTCTTCGACCTGGGCGGGCACTCGCTGCTGGCCATGCGGGTGGTGGCCCGGATCGCCGAGGAACTCGGCGTGACCGTCTCGGTGGGCACCGTGATGGCCTCGCCCACCCCCGCCCGGCTGGCGGTTGCGCTCGCCTCACCGGCCCGCGAGGTCGGCCTGGCGCCGGTGCTCGCCCTGCGCCCCGCCACGTCCCAGCCACCGGTGTTCTGCCTTCATCCCGCCGGCGGTTTCGCCTGGCAGTTCGCCTCTCTCGTGCCGCACCTGCCGCCGGAGGTCGGCGTCATCGGGCTGCAGGCCCCGGGACTGTCCGGGCCGGCGCCGCAGTTCCGGGACATCGCCGACGCGGGCACCTGGTACCTGCAGCGGATCCGGGAGATCGCGCCGTCCGGACCGTACCGGCTGGTCGGATACTCCTTCGGCGGCAACATCGCCCACCAGCTCGCGGCCGACCTGACCGCGGCGGGGGAGTCGGTGGAGCTGCTGGTGTTGCTGGATCCCGGCCCGTTGACCGGCGCGGGTCCGGGGCTGTCCGAGGACGACCTGGCCCGGTTGCGGACGGAGCAGTCGGCGTTCTTCGCGCAGGTTGCGCAGGTCGAGGCCGGCCCGGGGGACGAGGCGGCCGCGCGGGAGGCGCTGCGGGCCTCGCACGGCGTGCTCGGCAGTGCCGACAGCGCGGACGTCACCGCGACGGTCGACGCCATCGTCGGCTGTCACCACTGGGCGTCCGAGCTGATGGCGCGATCCGTCTCGCCGGTCACCGACGCTCCCGCGATGCTCGTCACCGCGTTGGCCGGGGACGGCGGACCGGAGTCCACCGCCGCCTGGTCGCCCTACCTGACCGGCGAGCGTGAGGTGCTCGAGCTGGACGTCACGCACGACGAGGTGGTCGCGCCGGCTTCGTGGGCCCGGATCGGTCCGCTGATCGCCCGACGACTCGCACCGCCCGGCGTCCACCGATGAAGCGGCGGGGGGTCGGCCGGTGGCTGTCCTCGGTCGCCTGGGAGCGTCGCCGTGACCTGAGCATGGCGGTGGCCGGGGCCATGGTCCGTCAGTGCGGGTTCCTCGCCGTGCCGGCGGTGCTGCAGTTCGCCGTGGACGACGCGGTGACCGCCGGCGACCCGGCGGCGGGCCTGCGCTGGGCCGGGGTGCTCGTGGGGGCGGCAGTGCTGCAGTTCCTGGGCATGTGCGTCTGGGACTGGTACGCCAACGCCGCCGACGCCCGGGCCGGCGCGCTGCTGCGGACCCGGCTGCTCGAGCGCCTCTGGGTCGGCCGGCGGTCCCCGACCTGGGGGTCGGGTGACCTGGTGCTCCGGGCCGGCCGGGACGTGGACGTCGTCCGGGTGTGGGTGCACGGTCTGCCCAGCTGGTCGGTGATCGGGCTGACCGTGGCCGTGCTGATCCCCGGCATCTTCGACCTCGACCCGATGCTGCTGCTGGTGGCGGTGGCCACGGTGCCACTGCTGGTGGCGCTGAAC
>JBIOVW010000104.1:0-10723 GCA_044867945.1 Nakamurella sp.
GGGAGATCTCGTACGGCCTGGTCGTGCGCGCGGCCAAGGCCGGCTTCGACACCCTGATGTTCACCGTCGACACCCCGGTCGCCGGAAACCGGCTGCGGGACAAGCGCAACGGATTCTCCATTCCCCCGCAGCTGACACCGGGCACCATCATCAACGCGCTGCCCCGCCCCTGGTGGTGGTACGACTTCCTGACCACACCCACCCTCGAGTTCGCCTCGCTGTCGTCGACCGGTGGCACGGTGGGCGACCTGCTCAACGCCGCGATGGACCCGACGATCTCCTACCAGGACCTGGAGATCATCCGGGAGATGTGGCCGGGCAAGCTGGTCGTCAAGGGCGTGCAGAACGTTCCGGATGCGGTGCGGCTCATCGAGCGCGGGGTGGACGGCATCGTGCTGTCGAACCACGGCGGGCGTCAGCTCGACCGTGCGCCGGTGCCGTTCCACCTGCTCCCGCAGGTCGTGCGTGAGGTCGGCAAGGACGCCACGGTGATGATCGACACCGGAATCATGAACGGCGCCGACATCGTGGCCGCCGTCGCCCTCGGCGCGAAGTTCACCCTGATCGGACGCGCCTACCTGTACGGCCTGATGGCCGGCGGACGCGAGGGCGTCGACCGGGCGATCGCGATCCTGCGCGGCGAGATCGAACGCACGATGGCCCTGCTGGGGGTGTCCGGCCTCGACGAGCTGGAGCCGCGCCACGTGACCCAGCTGACCCGGCTGGTTCCGGTCCCGGCGGCGGCGTCCGAGACGGCCCTGACCGTCCAGCGGATCGTGTGAATCGGGTGCGGCCCGGCCGCACCTTTCCCACACGATCAGCTGTCTGCGGCGGGTCATGACCGACTGTCGGCCTACCATCGGCCGGTGGACATGGTGGCACCGGTGAGTTCGGCGACGTCGCTGGCCGAGCTGGACCGGCGGATCGCCGACTGCCGGGCCTGCCCACGACTGGTGGCCTGGCGCGAGGAGGTCGCCCGGGTCAAGCGGGCCGCGTTCCGGGACGAGATCTATTGGGGCCGCGCAGTTCCCGGTTTCGGACCGGCGGACGCCCGGATCGTGATCGTCGGCCTGGCCCCGGCCGCGCACGGCGGGAACCGGACGGGTCGGATGTTCACCGGGGACCGCAGCGGCGACGTGCTGTACGCCGCCCTGCACCGGGCCGGGCTGGCGTCGCAGCCGACCGCGACCCACATCGGTGACGGCCTGACGCTCGACGGCGTCCGGATCACCGCCCCGGTGCACTGCGCGCCGCCGGCGAACAAGCCGACCCCGCAGGAGATCCGCACCTGCTCGGCGTACCTGCGGCGGGAGCTGGAACTGCTCGCCCCGACCGTCCGGGTGGCCATCACCCTCGGTGGGATCGGCTGGCAATCGCTGCTGCGCGTGCTGGGCGTCGACGGCTGGGATGTGCCCCGCCCCAGGCCGGGTTTCGGGCACGGCCGGGAGGTCGCGCTCGGCCATCCGGACGGCCGAAGCATCACCCTGCTGGGCTGCTATCACGTCAGCCAGCAGAACACCTTCACCGGACGGCTGACCCCGGCCATGCTCGACGCCGTGCTTGATCGGGCACGGTCGCTCGCCTCCGGGCCCTGAGCACACCATCCGGCCCGACACCGCGCTGATCGAACAACCACTTTGACGCCGGTTTTGTCCGGTTGAGCGGGTGTTGGATCAGCGCGGCGGGCCGAGCTGCCGTCCGGTTGAGTGGGCCGTCGATCAGGACGCGGCGGTGTCCTCGTCCACCCAGTCCAGCGTCTTGCTGACCGCCTTCTTCCATTGCCGGTACAGCCGATCCCGGTCCTTGGCATCCATCTGCGGTTCCCAGCGCTTGTCCTCGGCCCAGTTGTTGCGGATGTCGTCCTCGGAGTTCCAGAACCCGACGGCCAGACCGGCCGCGTAGGCAGCGCCGAGGGCGGTGGTCTCGGCGACCACCGGGCGGATCACCGGAACGTCCAGGATGTCGGCCTGGAACTGCATCAGCGTTTCGTTGGCGACCATGCCGCCGTCCACCTTGAGGGTAGTCAGATCGACGCCGGAATCGGCGTTCATCGCGTCCAGGACCTCCTTGGTCTGGAACGCCGTCGCCTCCAGCACCGCCCTGGCGATGTGGCCCTTGTTCACGTACCGGGTGAGGCCGACGATCGCGCCGCGCGCGTCGGAGCGCCAGTAGGGGGCGAACAGCCCGGAGAACGCGGGGACGAAGTAGCAGCCGCCGTTGTCCGGGGCGGCCAGTTCCTCGATCTCCGGTGCGGCGCTGATCAGCCCCAGATTGTCCCGGACCCATTGGACCAGTGATCCGGAGATGGCGATCGAGCCCTCGAGGGCGTACACGGTCGCCTTGTCGCCGATCTTGTAACAGACCGTGGTGAGCAGGCCGTTCTTCGACGGCACCTGCTGCGTTCCGGTGTTCAGCAGCATGAAATTGCCGGTGCCGTAGGTGTTCTTGGCCTCACCTGGGGACAGGCACGCCTGGCCGAAGGTGGCCGCCTGCTGGTCGCCGAGGATGCCGGCGATCGGCACGCCGGCGAACGACCCCTTCTCCCGACCCGACCCGTACACCTCCGAGGAGGAGCGGATCTCCGGCAGCATGGACAGCGGGATGCCCATCTCGTCGGCGATCTGCTTGTCCCAGGACAGAGTGTCCAGGTCCATCAGCAGGGTGCGGGAGGCGTTCGTCGGGTCGGTGACGTGCAGACCGCCGTCGACGCCGCCGGTCATGTTCCACAGCGTCCAGGTGTCCATGTTGCCGAACACCAGGTCGCCGGCCTCCGCCCGCGCCCGGGCGCCCTCGACGTTGTCCAGGATCCAGCGGACCTTCGGCCCGGAGAAGTAGGTGGCCAGCGGCAGTCCCACCTTGGCCTTGTACCGCTCGGCGCCACCGCCGAGGGCGCCGAGCTCCTGACAGATCGCGTCGGTGCGGGTGTCCTGCCAGACGATGGCGTTGTACACCGGTTCGCCGGTGGTGCGGTCCCAGACGAGCGCCGTCTCGCGCTGGTTGGTGATGCCGACAGCGGCGATGTTCTTCTCGTCCAGGTCCGCCTTGTGCAGCGCGGCGCCCGCGACAATGCGGGTGTTCTCCCAGATCTCGGTGGCGTTGTGCTCGACCCACCCCGCCTTGGGGAAGATCTGCTCGTGCTCGCGCTGGTCGACCGAGACGACTCGGCCCTCCCGGTTGAACACCATGCACCGGGTCGAGGTGGTGCCCTGATCGATTGCCGCGACGAACTGCTCACTCATGCGCTACAACATCCCTTTCGTTGCTTCACCATTGAAGCCTTTGAGGCTTGACCGCTTGGTTGCACACGGTCGGAGCACCGGACGCCGGTCCATTTTGGACGGTCGCCGCGCCCGATGCTCCGCCGATCACGTATTGCCTACGTCAGGAGACGCCGGGGAAGATTCCGGGTCCACCGAGCGCGAGGAAGAGCAGCGCCCCGAGCGCACCACCGATCAGCGGGCCGACGATCGGCACCCAGGAGTACGCCCAGTCGGAGGAGCCCTTGCCCTTGATCGGCAGGATGGCGTGGGCGATGCGGGGTCCGAGGTCGCGGGCCGGGTTGATCGCATACCCGGTGGGCCCACCCAGGGACGCACCGATGCCGACGACCAGCAGCGCGACGAACAGCGGCCCCAGTCCGGACGGGGTGCCGCCGGAGATCAACACCACGAACACCAGGACGAAGGTGCCGAGGATCTCGGTGATGGTGTTCCACCCGTAGTTGCGGATCGCCGGGCCGGTGGAGAAGACGCCGAGCTTCTTGCCGGGGTCCTCCTCGGCGTCGAAATGTTGCTTGAACGCCAGCCAGGCCAGGACGGCACCGATGAACGCCCCGAGAAGCTCGGCACCCCAGTAGACGGGCACCTGGGACCATGAGATGCCACCGTTGTCCGGGCCGGTGATGGCAAGCGCCAGTGTCACCGCCGGGTTCAGATGACCGCCACTGCGGAACGCCACGTACACGCCGGCGAAGACCGCGAGGCCCCAACCCCAGTTGATGAGCAGCCAGCCGCCGCCCTCACCCTTGCTGCCCTTGAGGATGGCGGTTGCGACGACACCGCAACCCAGCAACAAGAGCATCGCCGTTCCGGTCACCTCCGAGATGAAGATCTCGCCGTTGGAGATGTCCACTGGGCCTCCTTGCCTTCGGTTTGACCACCGCAACCGCTGCGGGGCCGGATGAATCGATGATCACCAAGCGATCGATGAGGAACCTACGCCCGCACGGGGTCGTCGGCGACGAAACTTCTCGTCCGTGATCACAATGTGACGGTTTGTTTTCGCAATGACACCTTTCTCCTCAGCCGGCTCCCACCCTGACGTCCGGCGCGCCGAGCCGCGCCGCGTCCGCCGTGAGATCGTCGGGCTGCTCCTGCGATTCCCGTTCGGCGGCCACCCGGGTGCGGTAGTGGTCCACCTCGCGTTCTTTCGCGGCGGCGTCCCAGCCGAGCAGTGGGGCGACCAGGTCCGCCACCTCGCGGGCGGCCGCCTCGCCCCGGTCCCAGGTGTCGATGGAGATGCGGGTACGGCGGGCCAGGATGTCGTCCAAGTGCAGCGCACCCTCGTGCGAAACCGCGTACACGGCTTCCACCTTCAGGTACCTGGGGGCGGACTCCAGCGGCTGCGCGAGCGAGGCGTCGTCGTCGATCGCGGCCAGCAGATCGTCGATGGCACTGCCGTACCGGCCGAGCAGGTGTTCGACCCTGGCCAGGTCAAGGCCGGTGCGTTCGGCGATCCTGGCCCGGGTGTTCCACAGCGCCTGGTAGCCGTCCGCGCCGATCAACGGAACCCGCTCGGTGCAGGACTTCTCGACCGGTCCGGAGAGTTGCTTGGCCGCCTCATCGACCCCGTCCTTGGCCATCACCCGGTACGTGGTGTACTTGCCGCCGGCCACGATCACCAATCCGGGCACCGGAGACACGCAGGCGTGCTCACGGGACAGCTTGCTCGTCTGGTCCGACTCGCCGGCCAGCAGTGGCCGAAGGCCGGCGTATACGCCGACGACATCGGCACGGGTCAACGGCTTTTCGAGCAGCACGTTGGCGTGCTCGAGGATGTAGTCGATGTCTGACGAGCTGGCCGCCGGGTGCGCGAGGTCCAGGTCCCACGGCGTGTCGGTGGTGCCGATGACCCAGAAGTCGTCGCTCCAGGGGCACGGAATGATGAACAGCAGGCTCTTCTCGGTCTCGGTGATCAGCCCGGTCCTGGACTTGATCCGATCCCGGGGAACCACGATGTGCACGCCCTTCGACGCCTGCACCCGGAACCCGCCCTTGCCGCCGATCATCTGTTGGATGTCGTCGGTCCACACGCCGGTCGCATTGACCACTGTCCTGGCCCGAACCTGGATGTCACGCCCGGTTTCCAGGTCGCGCACGGTCGCTCCGACGACCCGCTCCCCGTTACGGGTCAGGTCGGTCACCCGGGCGCTGGTGGCGACCAACGCACCGTACGCGGCGGCTGTCCGGGCGATCGTCATGGTGTGCCGGGCGTCGTCCAGCTGGCCCTCGTAGAACTTGATCGCCCCCTGGATGTGACCCTTCTTGCCGTCCGGGAAGCTCTCCAGCGTCTTGCGCTTGCTCATGTGCTTGTGGTGCGACGGCACACCCTTTCCGGCGCCGAGCACGTCGTACACGCCCACCCCGAGACCGACGTAGCCGCGGTCGATCCCCTTGCGCTCCAACGGGTAGATGAACTCGACGGGCCGGGCCAGGTGCGGGCAGAGGGTTTTCAGGATCAGCGAGCGTTCCCGCAGCGCCTCGAACACCAGGGCGAAGTTGAGCTGCTTGAGGTAGCGAAGACCGCCGTGGACGAGCTTCGAGGACCGGCTCGACGTGCCGGCGGCCAGGTCGCGGGCCTCGACCAGAGCGACGGACAGTCCTCGGCTGGCGGCGTCAAGGGCCGCGCCGGCGCCGACCACACCGGCGCCGATGACCAGTACGTCGAACTGCTCGGTGGCCATCGCGTCCAGGGCCTTGGCCCTGGCGGCCGGACTCAGTGCAGATGCCTGCACACTCATGCGAATTCTTCTCCTTCGAAAGGTGTTCGGGTCGGAACCAACCACTCAGGCGAGCGGTGGCACCAGGGTCGAACGATCGGGATCATGGAAGGTCTGGATGAAGCGGATGGTCCCGGACCGGGCGCGCATGGACAGCGAGGTGGTGCTGATCCGGCCGGTGCCGAACCGGACGCCCTTGAGCAGGGCACCGTCGGTGACGCCGGTGGCCGCGAAGAAGATGTCCTCGCCGCCGCACAGGTCGGTGGTCGTCAGGATCCTGTCCAGGTCGTAACCCTGGTCGATGGCCGCCCGGCGCTCCTCGTCGTTGCGGGGGGCGAGCTTGGCGAAGATCGACCCGCCCAGACAGCGCAGCGCGGCGGCCGCGATGACGCCCTCCGGGGTGCCTCCGGTGCCGAACAGCAGGTCGACGCCGGTGTCGATGGTGTCCTCGGACGCGGCCATGATCGCACCGGCCACATCGCCGTCGCCCAGGAACTTGATGCGGGCGCCGACCGCCCGGATCGATTCCACCAGTCCCTGATGACGGGGCCGGTCCAGCACCGCGACGGTCAGGTCGTCGGGCTTGCGGCCCAGTGCCTTCGCCACCGCGGCGATGATCGCGCCGACCGGCGCCTCCGGGTCGACGGCGTCGGCGGCGGACCTGGGCACCACGGTCTTGTGCATGTAGAAGCAGGGGCCTGGGTCGAACATCTTGCCGCGTTCGGCGAGGGCCACCACGGACAGGCCGTCGGGCAGGGCCTTGGCCACCAGGGTTGTGCCGTCGACCGGGTCGACCGCGATGTCCACCTCTGGGCCGGTGCCGTCGCCGACGGCTTCGCCGTTGAACAGCATGGGCGCCTCGTCCTTCTCGCCCTCGCCGATCACCACGATGCCGCGCATCGCGACGGTGCCAAGGACCGGTCGCATCGCGTCGACCGCGGCCGCGTCGACCTGGTTCTTGTCGCCGCGGCCCAGGTACCGGGCGGAGGCCATGGCGGCGGCCTCGGTGGCGCGGATCAGTTCGACCGCCAGGTTGCGGTCGGGCTCGCGCTTGCGGCCGGTGGGTCTGGGCACTGTGCTGGTCATCCGAACGTCCTCACTCGATGGGCGGGAAGGTGCCAGGTGACGACCGGCGGCGGGCCGGCGGCAACCGCGCACGACGCTGGCACGGAACACGACGGCGAGCATGTCGGGAGGCCTGCGCCGATCCGCAATCCCACAGCCTCCTCACCGTCGACCTTCATCCTGGCCCAGGGCCCCACCGGTCGCGACCTAAGCAGGACCGGGCCCCCACCGGTCGCGACGGTAACCAGGCCCGCGGACCGGGCACAATCGGTCCCGTTCGACATGGTCGAACGCCCGCCGGAGCCTCCGGGGTAGCCTGCCCAGGTGCCGGGCAACGTGCAGTCGGTGGAACGGGCGGCCGCGATCCTGCGTCTGCTCGCGGACGAGGACGAGCCGCTGGCGCTGGCCCAGATCGCCGCCGCCCTGGCACTGGCCAAGCCCACCGCGCACGGCATCCTGCGCACGCTGGAGGACGTGGGGTTCGTCGAGCAGGACGTACCCAACGGGCCCTACCGGGTGGCCAACGACCTGTTCCACCTGGGTCGTCGGGACCGGCTGGATCCCAACGAGCTGCGGTCCCGGGCGATGAACTGGACGGACGCGTTGGCGGCGCGGACCGGCGAGTCGGCCCGGGTGGCCACGTTCCACCATGGCCGGGCGGAGGTCGCCCATCACGTCTTCCGGGCCGATGGCGGGACGCAGGTGCTGGTGACCGGTTCGGCGGTGCCGTTGCATGCCAGCGCGCTGGGCAAGGTGCTGCTGGCGTACTACCCCGGTGCGGCCCGCGGCATCCTGGCGTCGGCGGGCGCGCTGGCGGTGTTCACCTCCCGCACGATCACCGATCGCGTCGTGTTGCGGCGTGAGCTGGCCGGCATTCGGGACGTCGGCTGGGCCGGCTCGATCGGCGAGGTGGATCCGGCGGTGGCCGGAATCGCCGCCCCGATTCGCGACCGCGGCGGCTACGTGGTGGCGGTGGTCGGTATCGAGGGCGCGATCGAGCGGGTGTGTGACGACCGGCTGAAACCGCGTTCCGCCCTGGTCACCCAGGTCACCAGGGCCGGGCGGGCGATCTCCCGGGAGCTCGGGCACGGGCGGGACAGATGAAGCAGAGACTCGTCGCGGCCCTGGACCAGGGCACCACGTCCACCAGGTGCATGCTGTTCGACCGGCAGGGGCGGATGGTGTCGATCGCCCAGCGGGAACACCAGCAGCACTACCCGCATCCGGGCTGGGTGGAGCACGACCCCGCCGAGATCTGGTCCATCGTGCGGCGGATCGTGCCGCAGGCCCTTGAGGACGCCGGGGTCTCGGCGGACGAGGTCGTCGCCCTGGGGGTGACGAACCAGCGGGAGACCGCGGTGCTGTGGAACCGGCACACCGGTGCGCCGGTGGGCCGGGCCATCGTCTGGCAGGACACCAGGACCACCGACGTGCTGGCCGGGTTGGCGGCGAGGATCGACCCGGCTCGGGTGCTGGACCGCACGGGACTGCCGATGGCGAACTACTTCTCGGCGGCCAAGCTGCGCTGGATGTTGGACCGGCATCCGGCGGCCGCGGACGCGGCCGCCGCCGGGGACCTGCTGTTCGGCACGATGGACAGTTGGATCACCTGGAATCTGACCGGCGGGCGGCCGGGCGTGCAGGGACGCGCGGGCGGGCAGGGACGGGCGGGTGGGACCGAAACAGCGGGTCTGCACGTCACCGACGTGACCAACGCCAGCCGCACCATGCTGATGAACCTGGACACCCTGGACTGGGACGACGAACTGCTCGCCGCGGTGGGCGTCCCCAAGGTCATGCTGCCCGAGATCCGGCCCACCATCGGCCTTGTCGGGCGCACCGTGGACCCGGTGCCGGGCATCCCGATCGGCGCGCTGATCGGCGACCAGCAGGCGTCGCTGTTCGGGCAGACCGCCTTCGACGCGGGCGAGGCCAAGTGCACGTTCGGCACGGGCAGCTTCCTGCTGCTCAACACCGGCCATGAGGTGGTGCGCTCGACCCACGGACTGATCACGACCGTCGCACACAAGGTGCAGGGCGAACCGGCGGTGTATGCGTTGGAGGGCTCGATCGCGCAGGCCGGCGGCCTGGTGCAGTGGTGCCGGGACAACCTGGGGTTGATCCGCTCGCCGGCCGAGATCGAGACGCTGGCCCGCTCCGTCCCGGACAACGGCGGCTGCTATCTGGTGCCGGCGTTCTCCGGGCTGTTCGCCCCGTACTGGGACAACGCCGCGCAGGGCGTTCTGGTCGGGATGACCTCCTACGTCACAAAGGGGCACATCGCCAGGGCCGTCCTGGAGGCGACCGCCTGGCAGACCCACGACGTGGTGGCCGCGATGAACGCCGACGCCGGGGTGGCCGCCAGGTCGTTGGCCGTCGACGGCGGCATGACCAGCGACAACCTGCTCATGCAGACGATCGCGGACGTGTTGGACATCCCGGTGGTGCGGCCGATGATGGCCGAGACGGTGGCGTTGGGCGCGGCCTACGCGGCCGGCCTCGCGGTCGGATACTGGTCGGACCGGCAGGTGCTGCGCGGGTTCTGGCGCAAGGCGGGCGAGTGGCAGCCGTCGATGGCCGCGGCCCATCGGGACGCCGAACGTGCCCGGTGGCGGCACGCCGTCGCGGTCGCCCGGTTGTGGGGACAGCGCCCGACCTCCCCGCCGAGTTGATCATGAAGAACGCGCCCTCAAAGCGTCGGTTTGAGGGCGTGTTCTTCATGAATGACAGCAAGGGCGGGGGCGGAGAGCAGGTGGTCGAGTTCGGCGGCCGGCGCCGGCCGGGCGTAGAGGTACCCCTGCACGTACCGGCAGCCCAGTTCGCGCAACACCGCCGCCTGAGCCGGCAGCTCCACACCCTCCGCTATGACCTTCAACGCGAGGTCCCGACCCAGCGCCAGCAGTGCCCGCAGGAATTGCGAGGCCGCCGGATCGGTGTGGATGTTCGCGATGAACGCGATGTCGATCTTGACGGCCTGCAGCTCGATCTGCCGCAGGCTCAGCAGCGACGAGTAGCCGGTGCCGAAGTCGTCGAGCCAGAGCTGCACGCCCGACCGGCGGAATTGGTCGGCGACGGTCCGGGACATCTCGACATCGCCGAGCAGCGCATCCTCGGTGATCTCCAGGACGAGGCGGTCCGGCCGGATCCGGCGGCGCGCCAGGGTGTCCGCTACCCGTCCGGGGAAGTCGCGGTCGGTCATCAGCACCGGTGGGACGTTGACTCCGACCCGGACATCGCTGCAGCCCAGGCGATCCGACCAGGCCGCGAGCTGACCGCAGGCCCGATCGATCATCAGGTCGGTGAGTTCGGGCAACAGCTTGAGTCGCCCGGCGAGCGCGATGAAGTACTCCTGCGGGACGATCTGCCCGTCCACCCGCCAACGCGCCAGGGCCTCCATGCAGTGCACGCGGCCGGATTCCATGTCCAGGATCGGCTGGAACACGCAGTCGATGTCGCCGGCTCGCATCGCCTCGATCAGCCGGGGCCGGTACTGCAGGTCGGCCGCCTCCGGCAGGACCATGGACGACTCGTAGAGGGCGAGCTGTCCCTTGCCGGCGCGCTTGGCCGCGTACATCGCGATGTCGGCCCGGGAGAACAGCTCGTCAAGTGATGGTGTCTGCTGCACGGCGATCACCTCGGCGATCCCGATGCTGGCACCGA
>JBIOVW010000105.1:0-3486 GCA_044867945.1 Nakamurella sp.
GCGTGTTCGAGTAGTGGTTGCGGGCTTCCTCCAGATCCGTGACTCGAATGTGCACGTATCCGAGCCGAATGACTGCGCTCATGACTGCTTTTCCTTCCTGATGGGTGTTCGGTTGTTGTCCCGGCCCGTTGCCGGGGCTGCTCCGGGAAAGGCGAATCCAAGAACCTTCCGCAAGCGGTCTCCTTCCTGGAGTTCGATGACGACGTTGGTGAGCGGTACGGCCCGGCAGGACAGGCAGATCCCGGCCGCCCGTTCATCGTTGGTCAGCACGCTCGCGGCAATCGGTCGCTCGTAGCGGACTTCGCCGAAAACGAGCTGCACCTTGCAGATCCCGCAGCCGCCCCGCCGGCAGCCCACCCGGTACCGCAGGCCGGCCCGGCCGAGCGCCCCCAGCACGGTCTCGTCATCGGCCGCCGGTGCGGTGATGCCGTCCGGCTCTATCGTCACCTCGGCCATACGTCCTCCGTTGCGTGCAGCGCGCGCAGGGGTGAGTGGCGATCGGTCGTGGTCGGTATGCGTCATGCCGCATGCACCTGGACCGACCCCAGCCCGTCGAATTCGGCGCGTACGGTCATGTCCTTGCGCAGCGGGATCGAGCTGGTCAACCCTCCGGTGAGGATCACCTGGCCCGGTTCGATGCGCTGCCCGCGAGCGACCAACTGACGGGCCAGCCAACTGATCGCGGCCGCCGGATGGCCCATGGCGGCCCCGCCGGTCGCGGTGTCGATGCCCCGAGAATGCCGGAATACGCAACCCAGGAGTCTGAGGTCGGTCAGTTCCCGAGGTGGACGCGACTCGGCACCCAGCACGACCCGCGCGGCCCCGGCGTTGTCGGCCACCGAGTCCACCAGGCGGATGGGCGCAATGTACCGGGAATCGACGATCTCCAGGGCCGGCATGACCGCCTCGACCGCCGCGAGAACCTCTGAAAGGCCGACATGATCGCCGACCTCACGACCCATCAGGAACGCCAGCTCGGGCTCGATCTTCGGACTGATCAATCCGGCGAGAGGCAGTGGCTCGCCGAACGGGACGATCATCCCGCTGGTCAAGTGGCCGTACACCGGGCTGTCGATCCCCAGGGCGAGCTGCTTGACCCTGCTGGTCAGACCCAGCTTCAGACCGACCAGACGCTCCCCGGCCGCCAGACGCTCCCCGTAGAACAGGGCCTGGGCCGCGTAGGCGGTCTCCGCGCCGAGGAACGGATTCGTCCTGGTGAACGGCAGGATGGCCGCGCGGTTCCGCTCCGCCTCGATCAACCGGTCGGCCATCGCCCGAGAGTCGGTCATGGCGTCCTTCCGGCGAACCGCACGCCCACGGTGCCGAGGCGAGCGAACTCGGCAGAGTACTCGTCGCCGGGTCGCACCGGCACCATCCGGTGCAAGGCGCCGGCCAGCACGACATCGCCGGCCCGCAGGAACTCGTCGTACTCGGCCAGCTTGTTCGCCAGCCAGGCCAGCGCTCGGATCGGGTTGCCCAGCACCGCGGCGCCGGCGCCACTCTCGATCGGAACACCGTTGCGGTAGAACAGGACTCCCAGATGACCCAGGTCCAGGGCGGGGGTCAGGGGCGAGAACCCGGGGCCGAGGACCACCCGCGCCGACGAGGCGTTGTCGGCGATCGTGTCCATCACGCGGATCCGCCAATCGGCGATCCGGCTGTCGCCGACCTCAATCACCGGGATGACGCACTCCACGGACCGCATCGCCGTGACGGAGGTGACCCCCGGCCCCGACAGATCCGTCGAAAGAACGAACGCCAACTCGGCCTCCACCCGCGGCTGGACCAGAGCGCTCATCGCCAGCTCGGCGTCGTCGTCGACGAACATGTCCGACATCAGCGCGCCGAAGGTCGGCTCGGCGACGCCGAGCATCGCCTGGGACGCGCGGGAGGTCAGCCCGACCTTGCGGCCGCGGAGCACCGAACCCTGATCCAGTCGCCGCGTGACGTTGATCCGCTGGACGGCGTACGCATCCGACGCGCTGAACGTCGGGATCCCGTCGGTGATGGGTTCGACTGTCGTCCGCTCCAGTTCCGCGCGCCACAAAGCGTCGGCCAGATCGGCCAACACGATGGGTTCGCTGGGCACTGCACACACTCCTGGCACACACACTCGACGAAGCGGGCACACCGACCTCGTTCACATCTCGCCCTGTTGGTTCGGCGGCGGAGGGCGGTGCGAGCGAGGTGGGTCCACCGCGCAGGTCGCGGAGACGCCCAGGTTCAGGCTGCCACGTTCGTTGCTCGTTGGCCCAGGGCAAAGGCCTAGGTTTGCCCAAGGCGCGCCCTGGGGCGGCGGCCGGCCGGAACAAGGTGGGTCAGGGCCGCGATCGGTGACGAATCCCCTGGTGAAATCGGTTCAGTAGGGCTACGATCCGACCGCGCAAAGCGGCCCGCGAGTCGCCCACGACCCAGTTGTGCTGCCGCGAGGAATCCTGGTGAGCGGCTGCGCTTCATCGCATCCTAGGCATTCACCCAGCGCGAAGGCCCCGGGCGCGGGGGAAGGCTAACCAGGCCCCGCCGGTCGCACGTTCATCGACGCCGAAGATGTGCTGCGCCCGCACCCGGTCCTGCCTGTTGCCGGTTGTTGGGGCATGCCCCCACGTGGAGAGCTCGCGATCTGACTCGGCCGGGTTCGGGCACGCCGCATGGATTTCAAGCATCTACACCGCCGGCACGGACGGACTGGAAAGGACTGCACGGATGACAGTCACGCTCGAAGACGTCAAGTTCAAGATCGACTCAGCCATCGTCGACGACCCGGAGCACGGGCTCTACCGTGGCCGACGGGAGGCCTTCACCGATCCGGAGATCTTCGAACTGGAGATGAAATACATCTTCGAGGGGAACTGGATCTACCTGGCGCACGAGACGCAGCTGCCGAACAACAACGACTACCTGACGACCTACATGGGTCGGCAGCCGATCGTCATCACCCGGGACAAGACCGGCGAGCTTCATGCTCTGATCAACGCGTGCAGCCATCGCGGCGCCATGCTCTGCCGGCGAAAGAAGGACAACCGTTCGACGTTCACCTGCCCGTTCCACGGCTGGACGTTCAACAACTCGGGCAAGCTGCTCAAGGTCAAGGATCCGCGCGGGGCCGGTTACCCCGAGCAGTTCAACACCGAAGGCTCGCACAATCTGACAAAGGTTCCGCGGTTCGAGTCGTATCGGGGATTCCTGTTCGGCAGCCTGAATCCCGATGTGCCTCCGCTGGAGGAGCATCTCGGCGGCGCCGCCAAGATCATCGACATGGTCGTCGACCAGTCTCCGGAGGGGCTCGAGGTGCTGCGCGGATCGTCGACCTACACCTACGACGGCAACTGGAAGCTGCAGGCCGAGAACGGCGCCGACGGCTACCACGTCAGTGCCACCCACTGGAACTACGCGGCCACGACCGCCCGCCGCAGCAGCGGCGAATCGGCCACCGAGACCAAGGCCATGGATGCCGGTCAGTGGGGCAAGCTGCGCGGCGGCTACTAC
>JBIOVW010000106.1:0-4132 GCA_044867945.1 Nakamurella sp.
GTGATCGAGAACACATCCTCGATCGGCATCAAGAACGGCTTGTCGAGATCGCGGACGGGTTCGGGGACGTACTCGTCGACCCCCTCGGGGGCGGCCCGCCCGCTTCATCGCTTGATCTCGATAAGGAGCACCCCGGTCAGCGCCGCCATGGTGCCGACGGTGGCGACCATCAGGTCGTGCCAACGCTCGAACTCGTAGGCCGCGGACATGGGTGTCGTTCTCCTTTCCCCGCTGCAGGCGCTTGGCGGAGGATGGGCGGATGCGCCCCGTCCTCACGTCGGTCGTCAATGAGTCCGCTTCGGACGAAGGGCGGTCGGCTTCATCCCGGCTGCTGTATCGGAGCGATCTGATCCTCCTCCCGATCCTGTTCGTCTTCGACTCGGTCGTGTTCTCCAGGCTGCTCCAGCCGGATGCGATCACCGCGACGCAGCGGTGGTTCATCCTCGGCTATTCCGCGGCGGGAATCGCGGTCCTTGCGGTCCGGCGGCGCTGGCCGGTGGCGGTGTTCGCGGCCTTGCTGGCCATGACCGTGCCGGCCTACCTGCTCATCGACTTCTACTTCCCGCTGTTGCTGCTGTTGGTGGCCCTGGCGGCCGTTGCGCAGTATCGATCCGTTCTGGTGTCGTCGGTCTGCCTGCTGTTCGCCTTCATCCCGGGCGTGTTGTTCGTCCGCAAGGCGGTCGCCGAGGCCTCGCCCGATGGGATGCTTGCCTCGGCGGTCGGTTCCGGCACGCTCATTCTGTTGGTGACCTCAATGGCATGGGTGATCGGCCGATGGCTGCATCTGGAACGGCGACGAATCCGGGAGCTGCAGGAGGAGAACCACACCCGACAGCGTGAGGCCATCGTCGCCGAGCGACTGCACATCGCCCGCGAGATGCACGACATCGTCGCGCACGCGGTGACGATCATGGTGCTGCAGGCGGCCGGCGCGAAGGCGATAGCCCCCGCTCAACCCGCCCGCCTGCGGGAGATCCTGGACGGCATCGAATCCTCCGGTCAGGAGGCCATGGCGGAACTACGACGGCTCCTCGGACTCCTGCGGGGCGACCCGGCGGTGGTCGCCGGCGACGCCCGCCTCGGTGAGTTCATGGCCGGCCTGGCCGACCTCGAGGGCCTGCTGGATTCGGTGCGCGCATCGGGAGCCGATCTCCGCGTCGAAATCCGAGGTGTGCCCCACCGGGTGGACAGGAGCATCGATCATGCCGCGTTCCGACTGATCCAGGAGGGCCTGACAAATGTCGCCAAGCACGCCGGGCCGGCCGCCCGGGCGGTCGTCTGCATCGACTGGGATCCGCACCGCCTGACGGTGAGCGTGGAAGACGATGGCGGAGGTTGTGAATCGACTCCGGAGGACGCACCTCATCAAGGTGTCGGCCTGGCCGGGCTGAGCGAGCGGATCGCGATCCTCGGCGGCACCTTCGCGGCCGAGCCCGGACCGGACGGGGGATACCGCCTGGCCGCCCGGTTCCCCACCGACCACAGGCAGGCGACCGGCCGGATCGTCCGGCCGAACGCCCCCACCGGCTCGGCCGTCCCCGCTGAACCCTGACAATCCGGGCGCGGGACCGAATGATGATCGGCGTTCGCGCGGAGGTCGGTGCCCGCGGCGACGGTCAGCACAGCCACCAGAAGATCGTGCACCAGTCCATCCACCTGATCTCGCGAACTGCCGGGCAGGTGCCGGCGACGCTCGCCCGGCCGGCGACCTCAGGTCGCACAGACTCCCAGCCGGCCGGGACAACGCCGAGAAGCCGCATCGCGGACCAGAAGTCGCCGTCGGCGTGCCGGCGGGCCCGGCGGTAGTCCTCGCGCGAGAACCGGACCGACTCGACGTCATCGACGGGTGAGGCCAACCGCAGCATCGCCGACACCATTGTTCCGGACCGGGCCGAGTCGATCAACCGGATCTCCTGCACCGCAAGCACAACCGATTCCGAGATCGTCACGGTCAGGCCATCGAACGCGCCGGTCAGGAACTCCCGCGGAGCTCTGATCAGGACGGCGTCCTGGTCAACGAGCAGGGCGGGTGTGCCCGTGTCCTGGTGATCGGCGGGGTTGCCCACCCAGACCGGTCGGGACCGCCCGACAACGACCGGGATGAACGACTCGGGAGCTGTGACATCCAGGGTGACCGACATGCGCGGTAACCTACCGCCCATCCAGGAATGATCGGAAGGGCCGGTCGGGTGCCGTGAGTTCGGGCGCCCGTGGCCTGCCGACGCACCGGCCGTAGGGTCGGGCCATGTCCACTGCCCTGGAGTTGCACGGCCCGCCGCATGTCAAGCGTTACCTGGCCACGGACGGCGAAGAGGGATATCACTGGCGTCGCGGAACCACGATCCTGATCCTGTTCACCAAGGGCCGCAGAAGCGGTGAACAACGGTCCCATGCGCTGATCTTCCGCCCGTTCGGCGCCGACTATCTGGTCGTCGCCTCCAAGGGCGGCAGCGACGCAGCCCCGGCGTGGTTCCGCAACCTGCGGGCCGATCCGAATGTCGAGGTCCAGATCAAGAACGATCGGTTCGCTGCCCGAGCTCGGGTTGCCACGCCCGAGGAGAAGCCCGCAATGTGGGCCGAGATGGTCCGGGCCTGGCCCGATTACGACCGCTACCAGGCCAGGACCACGCGGGAGATTCCGGTGGTGGTGCTGGAGCGGGCCGACTCCGCTCGGGAGAACCCACTGGCGTGAAAGGGTCACCCGATCACCGGGCCGAGCTCGATTCGGGCATCGAAATGCCGGCGGAGCACCCGGTGCCAGGGGTTGGCCGGAATCGTCGGGTGCAGCAGTGCGATGCCGATGCAGTACTTGCTGACCGACACCGGACGGACGCCGAGCCGGCCCAGCTCCATATCGGCGCGGCCGGGGTGGCCGGGCGATTTCGTCTCGACGACGATCGTGCGCGCCGGCGCGGCCAGCGTCGCGTGCGGGCCGGCGAACCGCAGCCCGACGTCGATGGTCAGCCGGTAACCGGCTCGGCGGTCCAGGAGGGTGGCGCGCCGGTAGTCGGTCGTGAGAACTGGGCGCAACCGGCCGACGACGGGGGAACCGTCCAGTGCGCGGGCGACGAAGTCCCTGCCGGACCCGGTCAGGTGCCCGGTTGCCGCTGGTGGGTAGTCCATCCGGTGTTTGACGGTCTGCCCGCGCGGGCCGACGGACTTGACCTCAAGGACGCAGTCACCTGAGTCGACATAGGTGCGAATCCGGACCTTGAACCGGCGACGGCGCCCCTGCCGGTGGTCGCGGAAGCACCGCAGGTCGTCGGTGTCGAAGTACACCGAGGAGTAGCCGAACATTCGGCGGCCGTCGATGTCCAGGGCGGCGGCGGTGCCGGCCAGTTCGCGCAGTACCGCGGTCAGCTCGGGCATCGTCACCAGGTACTTGCGGTCCACCCGTGTCTGCAGGGCGGCCAGATCGATCACCTCGTTCAGCGAGACACCGGGCAGCGGTGACAGCCACGGCAGGAGCGCCGAGACATGCCGGGTGGGGTCGCTCATCGGTACCGGCCCCCGCTGGTCGCCGGTGCGCCGCCGATATCGGCTTCGGAGCGATACCCGGCGGGCCGTGCTCCGATGGGTCGCTCAGCCGGCATCTCGGCCGGCGCCGCTGTCCCGGGGGCCGGGGGGTTCCGCGGCAGGCGGTAGCGCACGTCCACCACGGTGATGTCCCGGACCAGGTCCGTCTCCAGCACGTCCAGCCGCAGCACGCGTCCGTCCAGCAGTTCGGCCAGCGCCTCGCGCAGCGCCGCCTCGTTCAGGTAGGCGCGGTCAAGGGTGACCACGCGGCGGCGCTGGCCGGGTAGCAGCCGGGGGTGGTCCACCACGTACAGCACCATCAGCAGCAGGGCCGCGGATGCCGCGGGCATCCAGCTCGATCCGGCGCCGATGCCGGTCAGCAAGCCGAGCGCCAAAGCGGTGAAGTAGTAGGCGACCTCGGCCTGGCTGAGCTGGTCCGAGCGCAGCCGCACGATGGACAGCACGCCGAACAGCCCAAGGCCGAGCCCGACGCCGACCTGGGACCCGGACAGCGCCAGCGCCACGCCCAGCACGCCGACATTGAGTGCCACGTACGACAGCATCAGATCTCTGCGGCGGTGCCGGCGAAAGAACAACGGCCCCGCCAGAATCGTGA
>JBIOVW010000107.1:0-4527 GCA_044867945.1 Nakamurella sp.
GACGATCCCCTGCGGTATCAACAGGGCGGTGAATCCGATCAGGCCGAGCCCCGCGGTCACCCGACGGATCCGTCGGGCCGGCGGGACCCCGTCGGTGCGGTTGTTGGCGGCACTCGCGATCTGCTGCACTGTCGGCTCCTTCGTCGGTGGCCGAGGATGCTCGGCCGATGGGAGGAACGGTGCTGTCCCGGCGCCCTCGCCGTCATCGGCCTCGGGGACGGTCGGCGATCATCCTCGGGATGCACGCGACGGCAGATCAGGTGTGGTCCTTCGGATGATTCGGTGACGCCCTTTCGCGGCCTACGATCTGGCGGTGTCGTGGTTGCGGCGATGGATCGGCTTGCACATCGACCTGCTGATCGCACTCGCGCTGACCGCGGTCGGCCAGGCCGAGGTGTGGTCCGGGTTGGTGCAAGGGGGTCCGCGGCTGCCGGTGGCGCTGGCCGTGGCCGTCGGCACCCTCGGGGTTGCGCCACGGCGCAGCCACCCGATCACGGCGGTGGTCGTCACCTGCGGCTCGATGACGACGCAGGCGGTGCTGGGAGTTGACGGAAACACCGCCTTCGCGCCGTTGTTGGCGGCGTTCCTGGCGATCGGCACCGCGGGTTACCAGTCCGCCCGTCCGCTCGTGGCATTGATCTGCGCGGTCGGTCTGGTCTGGCCGGCCGTGCTGATCTCGCAAGAACTGCCGCTCGGCACCGACCCTGTCCACGTCGCCGGGGACATGCTGTACGCGGCGATCCTGATCGGCCTGGCCTGGTTCGTCGGTA
This sequence comes from Nakamurella sp., assembly GCA_044867945.1. GTDB lineage: Bacteria > Actinomycetota > Actinomycetes > Mycobacteriales > Nakamurellaceae > Nakamurella. The sequence goes on from JBIOVW010000107.1 coordinate 771, forward strand.
GGGGTTTCGCGGTCGGCCGGTTGCAACGCGCGCTCTCCCAGGAACGATCCGACGCCGCGGCCGCACAGGAGCGACTGCGGATCGCCCGCGACGTCCACGACATCGTGGCGCACAGCATCAGCGTGATGGCGTTGCACGCCGGCGGCGCACGCCGGCTCCTGCACCCCGAACAGACCCAGGCGATCCAGGCGTTGGAGGTGGTCGAACAGACCGGTCGGCAGGCGCTCGCCGAGATCGGTCAGGTGCTCTCGGACCTGCGCTCGGTCGGGGAGCCTGCGCTGACCCGGGCAAGCCTGGACCGGGCGATCGAACCATTGCGGGTCGCGGGCATTCGGGTGCGGCTCACCGTCGACGACCTGCCCGAGGTGCTGGCGAATGAGATAGGCGCGGCCGGGCAACGGGTGGTCCGGGAAGCGGTGGCCAACGTGCTGCGCCACGCCCGCGCCACCGCCGTCGAGGTCACCGCAGCCGGTGACGCCGACCGGCTGCGCATCGAGATCGTCGACGACGGTGTCGGTCCGCCCGTCCCCGGCGGCCGGCCGGCCGGACACGGGCTGGTCGGCATGCGCGAACGGGTGGCCGAGGTCGGCGGCACGGTCCGGACCGGGCCGGCATCGGCGACGGGAGGTTTCCGGGTGGACGCGACGCTGCCGCTGGCGCCGGCGCGAGCCCGATGACGATTCGGGTGCTGCTGGCCGACGACCAGCAGCTGGTGCGAACCGGCTTTCGGCTCATCCTTTCCGCCGAGCCGGACATCGACGTCGCGGGGGAGGCCGCTGACGGGGTCACGACGGTGGCCACCGCACGCCGGATCCGTCCGGACGTCACCCTGATGGACGTGCGCATGCCCGGCCTGGACGGAATCTCCGCGACCCGGCAGTTGATGAGCCTGTCCGTGCCGCCGACCAGGATCCTGGTGCTGACGACATTCGATGTGGACAGCTACGTCTACGACGCCCTGCGGGCCGGCGCCAGCGGGTTCCTGCTCAAGAACGCTCCGCCGGAGGACCTGATCAGGGCGATCCGGGTGATCGCCTCCGGTGCGGCGCTGCTCGATCCGGCCGTCACGCTGCGCGTCATCGAACAGTTCTCCCGGACACCGGGCCCCCGGCCGGCGCCGCCGGAGCTCGGCCGGCTCACCGACCGGGAGCGTGAAGTGTTGCTCCAGGTGGCCCACGGCCTGTCGAACGCGGAGATCGCGGCCCGGTTGTTCGTCAGCGAGGCGACGGTGAAGTCGCATGTGGCCAGGGTCCTGGCCAAGCTGATGCTGCGCGACCGCGCGCAGGCCATCGTCTACTCCTACGACCACGGGCTGGTCGAACCGCGCTGAGGTACGGGCGAGGCACCCTCCTGGCAGCCGTCGATGTGCAGGCCGGCGCCGGGGTGGCCACCGCGCGTGGCTCCGGCGAGCCGCTGTGCCGTGGCGGGCGCGCACCATCGCTCGAGTGAAGGATTGTGCCCGCTCAGCGGGCAAAAGTCTTCAATGACCTCCCGAACGAATACGAGACTTGAATCCAGCGCAAGCGTTCCGGGGAGCGCCGGTGGGGTCGGCTCGCGGGTTGCGGTCAATTCGGCGCCGGGGCTGGGCGATCGCGCCGCCCGACCACCCACCGCCGGACCCGCCCGCCGACCGCCGCCAAACCACCCGGCGCGAAGTACACCACCAGCACGAACAGCAGGCCGAGCACGAACACCGGCTGGCTCAGCGGCACCCGGAGCACCGCCGGCAGCGACGCGATCGTCTCCGACGTGGACAATTCCTGCAGTCGGTTGTCCAGCAGCACGTAGACGACGCCGCCGATCACTGCGCCCCATCGGCTGCCGGCCCCGCCCAACACCACCATGATCAGCAGTGAGAGCGTGAGCTCGGTGGACAGCAGGTGCGGGTTGGTGCCGCCGATGATGATCAGCTGGATGAAACCGCCCAGCGTGCCGAGGAATCCGGCGACCACCACCGCGGTCAGCTTGGTGCGGTAGGCGGACATGCCCAGCACCTCGACCCGATCCTCGTTCTCCCGCACCGCCGCCCAGGCGTGCCCGGTCCGTGCCATGGTCAGCCAGAGGACGACCAGCACGCACACCACCAGGAATGCGAGCGCCAGCCAGTACCGGTAGGGGGCGTTCACCACCCCGGTCAGGAAGTCGGGCAGCGCGGACCGGTTCAGCGAGAGCCCCTCCTCGCCGCCGGTCAGTCCGCCCGGGTTGCGTGCCGCGGTGATCGCCACCGCCTGCGCGAACGCCAGGGTCACCATGGCGAACGCGATCCCCTTGACCCGCAAGGCGATCGCCCCGATCACCAACGGCAGCACGATCGCCATGGCCAGCACGAAAACCACCGCCGTCGCCAGCGAGGCGCCCCACTTGCCGAGCGCGATCGCCGCCGAGTACGCACCCGCGCCGACGAACAGTGCGTGCCCGAAGGAGAGCAGGCCGGTGCGGCCGAACAGCACGTCGTAGCTGAGCGCGATTCCGGCGGTGACCAGACACAGCGCCAGCAACTGCATGGAGCCGGGGGAGTTCACCAACCCGGGCAGCACGCCGGGGATCGAGAAGCGCATCCAGGGCAGCAAGATCAGCAGCGCCAGCACCGCGAGGGGCACCAGCACCGGCAGCCAACGGCGCAGCCCGGAACGACCGGGCGCGGGGGACCGGGTCGCCTTCACCGCCCGGTCGGTCAATGCCTGTGCGAGGTCCGTCATGCCGTCCTGCCCGTCAACCCGGCCGGCCGGACCAGCAACACCGCCGCGAGCAGCAGCACCACCGACACGTCACCGATGCCGGAACCCACGTAGTAGTTGGCCATCTGCTGGACCAGGCCGACCAGCAGCGCGGCGATCGCGGTCCCGCCGATGGAGCCGAAGCCACCGATCACCACCACGATGAACGCGAAGATCAGCAGCGCGGTGCCCTGGCCGGGCGACACCGACCCCAGGTACACCGACCCGAGCACCCCGCCCAGCGCGGCCGCGGCCCCGCCGAGCGCGAATACCAGGGTGAAGGTGCGGCGCACGTCGATGCCGAGAGCCTGGACCATGGTGCGGTTCTCCACGCCGGCCCGGATGATCAGGCCGATCCGGGTGTACTTCAGCAGCGCGATCAGCCCGGCCAGCAGCAGGCCGGCGGCGGCGATCAACAGGAACCGGTCGTTCGGAATGGCCGCGCCGGCGATGTCGGTCGTCTCCCGCGTCCACTCCGGACGGGGGAACGGCTGCGGGTCGGCACCCCAGATGCCGGTGAACAGTGCCACCGCCATCAGCCCGAGACCGACCGTCACCAGCACCTGTTCGATGTGCCGCCTGTACAGCGGGCGGATCAGGCAGAACTCCACCGCCGCCCCGATCACCGCCCCGACCGCCATGCCGATGAGCACCGCCAACGGGAACGCCCAGCCGCCAAGCCCGGACAGGTACCCCATCGCCACCCACGCCGCATAGGCGCCGGCGGTGAGAAAGGCGCCGTGGGCGAAGTTCAGCACGTGCATCAGCCCGTAGATCAACGACAGACCGGAGGCCACCAGGAAGTACAGGGCGCCGAGCCCGACCCCGGTGATCAGGATGAGTATCAATGAACTCATCGCGCCACCTTTCCGGGTCGCTTCGCAAGCTCAGCGACCCGGATGCGGTGCCGCCGCCTGCGTCCGTGGTTCGCTCGGCAAGCCTCGCTCACGTCGCCACCTTTCCGGGTCGCTTCGCAAGCTCAGCGACCCGGATACGGTGCCGCCGCCTGCGTCCGTGGTTCGCTCGGCAAGCCTCGCTCA
>JBIOVW010000108.1:0-2623 GCA_044867945.1 Nakamurella sp.
CTGTCCGGGTCCTGGTAGCCGTGCAACCAGCATTCCCCCGCAACGTCCTGGTTCTCCGACCAGATGCCCTGGAAGCTGAACCCGTCCTCGAGCGGCAGCCGGGCCAGTTCCTTTTCGGCGGCGGCGCACAGGTCGGCCGGCGTGGTGATCTTCTGGCTGCGCTCGGTGGGGTTGCCCTGCTGGTCCTTCTCGTCGCGCAGGTAGATGGGCAGGGGCTCGTCGTCGCCGGGGATGATCTCCGCGACATGGAAGCTGATCTTGGACAGGGAGCGGGCCCGGTACTGCATCGCGAACCGCAGCTCGCCGATGTTGTCCCGGTACTGCCAGGCGATCGGCTGCCACGACTGGGCATTGCCGGCCAGCGCGCGCATCCGCTCGGGAGCCATCGAATAGATGCGGGTGCCGGAAGCGCGCAGCACACGCGGGTGCTGGCGGGCGTGCGCAGAGCGTTCCATGCCGCGCAGCGCGTACTGGATGGCGTGATCGGCGCGGTTCGCATCCAGCCGCAGACGGTCCAGGCTACCGGCCACGGCCTGGCGAACAGTGCGCGCCACCCTTGCCCCCCTTAGTCAGTGAACTGGGCCAGTAGCCCGGTGATCGCGGACAGGGCGAGCGCGGCCACCGGCAGCGCCCACACGGCGACGGGCAGCAGCACGGCGACCAGCAGCACGGCGAGGCCGATCCAGAAGCCGGCGCACCAATAGCAGGTCACCAGGTAGGTGACCGCCGGCTGGTTGCCGGACTCCATGTGTCGCTCACGGAGCTTCCGCAGCCGGGGTGTCCCACTGTCGAACTCCACCCGATCGCGCGCCAGGGCGGCGTGTTCCGCCCGGTCCCATCGGGCTATCGCCCAGTCATCGATAGCCCTGCGGATGCGGGGTAGCGGGGGCAGGGTGTCGTCCACCCACAGCCGGGTCAGCCGGAACGCGGCCAGCGCCAGCAGCACGGCCCACGGGCCGGTCAGCACAGCCAGGTCCACGTCAGCTCCAAGCTTCGTTGCGGTGCGCCCAACTCGGCCGCCACGGCTTCAGCGCCTGACCGCAGCCACAGTGGGGGAGCGGTGAGAGCACCACGTCACCGGATGCGGTGGTGATCCGGATGTTCTTTTGGCGGGTAGCGTAGCTACTGCGGGGCGGCACGGTCTTGTCGAAGTCGATCGGGGCATACCAGGTGGGGGTGGCGTCCGGGTCGCTCGGCACGCTGGCGTAGACGTAGAGACCCTCGGCGGCGGCGAACACCTTCGCCAGGCGGTGTAGGGCCCCGTCCGGGAGGGTGACCTGGACGGGGTACCAGGCGGCCCGGTAGGCGGTTGGCGTGGGGATCGTGACCGGCGCGGCGGCCGGCTTGCGGGTCCTGGTGCGGGAGGGTCGGGGCATGCGGTCATGGTAGCCGTCTACCCCCGGCGGATGGGGAGTCGTCGGGGGTAGACGCGCTGATCTACTTGTGCCGGTTGCTCACCGCCCCACTGGAGATCAGGAAGCCCAGCATCATGGCCACACCCACCAGGGTCCAGCGCCAGTCCCCGGCCAGCAGCCAGGCGATGAAGCCGGCCGGCAGGCAGAAGGCCCCGATCACGCTCAGCGTGGGCGCCACCACGGGGGAGCGCCTGTCTCGCAGGTCCCGAGCCACCTGGGCCAGGATCTCCTGCTCCTCCTCGTGCGTCATGTCGCGCTCGCCCTGCGCACGCGGGGGAAGGCGACGGGGTTCTTGGGTCGGAACTCGCGCTCGGCCGGCTCGATCACCTCGCGCCCGTCGTCCAGCGTCACCAGCTTGTACTGCCACGAATGGGTGGTAGACCTGATCTGCGCCACCTCCACGCCGTAGTGGTAGACGTAGGTGGTGCCCTTGTCCCAGCAGTAGGCCCACGGGGTTTCGACCGAGCTGGTGTGCTCGTGTGGCCAGGTGCGGGTGTCCGAGAGGGTAGCGGCGATCACCGCGAAGGTCTCTCCCGTGTAGGGCTCGGCGCTGCGGTTCTGAAACGAAGACCACACATTTACCACAGTGGGGTGGCCCCGTTCCTTGGTGCCCAGGTATTGCGCGTAGTCGGCTCGGCCCATGTAGAAGTCGGCCCGCTGGTTGTCTTCGGTCATGTCGTCTCCTCGGCGGTTGCTTTCTCGATGCGGCGCAGGCAGCGCGGGCAGTCCACGTCAGCCAGCGTGCGGGTGGTGTCCCGGCCACGAACCGGCCGGCCGTTGTTGCGACCGTTGCACAGGGCGAAATCGGACACGCGGGCCCGCCGGCTCCCGCCGTGCCGGCGCATCTCCACGGCGTGCGTGTAGATCGTTTTCTTCAAGTCCATGAGGGCCACCACGAACCGGTCGGTCGGGGCGTCCGGCTTGTCCTCCGGAGGCTTCCCCTGGAGAGCGGCATCGACCTCGGCCAGAAACAGCGGGTCGGGTGGCATGACCGGAGGCTCCGTTACGACCAGCCGCCCGGCGCCGCTATCCGGGTAGTCGATCAGAATCGTGTAGGGGCCGATGTGGTGCTCGCGCACCTCGCCCGGCTCAGGCAGGTCCGGGTCGGTGAGGACGATGCGGGTGTTGGTCTTGTAGTCGGGCATTCGGGTCCTTCCGTTGAGGGTTGTTCCCTGTGCGGTGATTCCGCACGATGGTGGGCGGTGGGG
>JBIOVW010000109.1:0-3058 GCA_044867945.1 Nakamurella sp.
GCGGCGCAATCGTTCTGAGCCCGTCAACGGCGTGATCCGGATCGGCTCTCCACCGGAGGACAAGGCGGTCCGTCGGACTTATCGTCGTGTGATGGGGGAACGAGTTCTTGTCAAAGGTCAGAATGTCCCGCTCGATCAGGACGCGTCGAGTCTTCGGCTGAGCGTCAGGTGGACGGCGGCATCGAATCCGGTCGACGTCGACCTGGTCGCCCTGGTCCTGGGCGCCGATCGCCGCGTTCGATCCGACGCGGACATGATCTTCTACAACCAGACCGCGACTGAGGACGGCTCGGTCGTTCATGCCGGCAAAGTGACGGCCGATACCGGCGGCTCGGACGATCTGCTGGTCGATCTGTCCGCCGTCCCCGCCGATGTCTACGGCCTGACCGTCGCCGCCAGCACGGACGGCGCGCCGTTCGCAGACGTTGAGCGACTCGAATGGCTCGTATGCGATCAGCAGGCCCAGCCGCTCGCCCGGTTCCCCGTTGCCGGTCTGAGCAGCGAACGCGCCCTGGTTCTGGGCGAGGTCTACCGGCGAGATGGCAACTGGCGCGTGCGTGCCGTGGGGCAGGGCTGGGAGGGCGGGCTCGCCGGCCTGGCCATCGACTACGGCGTCACGATCGACGATTCCGATCCATCCCCGGACACCGAAGGCGACCTGGTCGGTTCGGTCGACACCGAGACGTCGGTCGAGGACGACACTTCGGACGACGGTGCCGTGGTTCCCACGGATCCGGACCTGGACCGTGCCGTCGATTCAGGCGTCGCGACCCAGACGACAGTATCGAGCACACCGCCCCCCGCTCCGGTCCGCAAGCCACGATCGGTCAGGGTCGCCGCCGAGAAGCCGGTCAGTCTCCCGTCGATCCGATTGGCCGAGGAACCGACCTGGCAGTCGTCGAGGCTGTTCTCGATCTCCGGGATCGGCGCGGCGGATGAGCAGGAGAAGCGGGCCACGTCCGCTCTACTGTGGACGATGGCGGCGGTGCGACCGCTGGGCCGCGCGCTCACCGCGCGAGCGGGTGCTCCGGTCGGCGCGTTGGAGACCTTCATCGAGGTCGGCTTCCCGCTGGGCGAGCAGCGCGTCATCCCCGACGGGGTGATCCGCATCGCCCGTGGCCAGCGGGTCTGGACGGCGTTGGTTGAGGTGAAGACTGGTGACGGGCTGCTGGGCCGCGATCAGATCGAGACCTACCTACGATTGGCCAAGCGGCGCAAATACGATGCGGTGTTGACCATCTCGAACCACATCAGCACCGATCCGGACGTCCATCCGGTGGACCTCCCGGCCCGGGCAAGCAACACCGTCGCGTTGTTCCACATCTCCTGGTCGGAGATCATGCACGAGATCAAGATGCTTCTCGCGCACCACCGCTTCACCGATCCCGTCCCGCTGTGGATTTTGACCGAGCTCAGTCGATACCTCGAGCACCCTCGATCCGGAGCGATGCCGTTCAATGACATGGGACCGTCGTGGGTGTCGGTGCGCGAATCCGTTGCCACCGGCACGCTTCGACCGGGCGACAAGAAGGTGGCACCGATCGTCAACGCGTGGCAGAAGATGATCCGACAGCTGTGCCTGGGGTTGACCGCCCGACTCGGCGTGCCGGTCAAGCAGATCGTCCCCCGGCGACTGCAGGGTGACCCGAACCTGCGCCTGGAAGAGGGCACTCACCTGCTCGGCGACCACGGGATCCTGACCGCGACGCTGCGGGTGCCCGACGCCGCCGGGCCGATCAGCGTGTCGGCGGATCTTCGCACGTCACGGGTGATCGTCAAGCTCGAGGTCGCCGCACCGCAGGAGAACTCGTTGAGCCGCCGGGTCACCTGGCTGACCCGTCAGTTGCGCGATGCGCCGGACGAGCTGCTGGTGGAGGCACGTTTCGCGCCGCGCGCCGAGACCACCTGTGAACGACTGGCGGACGTGCGCAGTCGACCGCAGGCCCTGTTGCCCGGCAAGGATTGGGAACCGTCGAGTTTCGTCGTCTCGCGATTGCAGGCCATGGGCACCAAGCGTTCCGGCGCCCGGGGCAGCTTCGTGACCTCGGTCAACGAGGCCGTGGACGCCTTCTACAACGAGGTGGTCGAGCGGGTCCGGCCCTGGACACCGCCGGCGCCGCAGCTGCCGACCGCCACCGAGACCGAAGTGTCGGCGAGTCGCGCCGACGCCGGGATCGCCCAGTAAGGCCGTCCCGTGCGGAACCCCTTACCGCACAGGTTCGTTACTTACTGGCGGGCTCCGCCGTCACGACTGCGACGGAGCGTCAACCGTATTCGCACGACGACACGGGAGAGATGCACATGGCGTTCTGGGATTCACTCAAGTCCAAGACCAAGGAGATGAACAGCCAGCTGACGACCAAGGCCGGTCAGTTCAAGAACAAGGAGTTCGCCAACGGCAGCATGGCGATGTGCGCGCTGATCGCGGCGGCCGACGGGTCGATCGATCCGAGCGAGCAGGCCAAGACCGCCGGCTTCATCCGGAGCAACACCGTCCTGGCAGTGTTCCCGCCGGACGAACTCCAGCAGAAGTTCGACTGGTACTGCAGCAAGCTTGCCGGTGACTTCGAGTTCGGCAAGATCGAGGCCATCGCCACCATCGGCAAACTGCGCAACAAGCCCGATCAGGCGCGGGCCGTCATCCAACTGGGCATCATCATCGGTGGCGCCGACGGCAACTTCGACCCGCAGGAGCGGGCCGCGGTGCGCGACGCGTGCAACGCGGTCGGCATTCCGACGACCGAGTTCGACCTGTAGGCGGTCGAGCGGCCTCACCGCCACCCGGCGGCGGCCGCCCGCAGGCTCGCCAGAGCGTCGCGGAACTCCCGGACCCGGGCCGAACCGAGAAGATCCTCGATCCTGCGTTCGAGCTCGGGCACCCTGGCCCGCACGACCGTCATCAGGTCCCGGCCACGATCCGAGAGCACCACCAGCTTCGCCCGGCGATATCCCTGCTGCGGCGGTGCGCTGTTCGCCGTCGACGTCCGGATGCCGCCGGGCGGCGGGGCGCCGGTGATGCACCGGCACGAGCCGGGGGAGGTGTACCACGTGATCTCCG
>JBIOVW010000110.1:0-2167 GCA_044867945.1 Nakamurella sp.
CCTGACCTGGGCGGAGGATCCCCCAACAACTGCACGCACGCTCACCAGCCAGCCCGCACCAGCAGGCAGGCGACTCAAACGCGCCCCTGACCCAGCCGCCCGTCACCTATTTTCGACTGATCAACACCGAGGGCGTGCGGCACAGCCTCTGTCTCAGCCCCAGCCTCAGCCCCAGCCTCAGCCCCAGCCTCAGCCCCAGCCTCAGAACTGGCCGGGGAAGGGAATGGTGGGCGGTGCGATCCCGGCGACCTGCTTCCACATCGCCAGCCGAACCGCCGCCTCGGACAGGCCGGTGAGCGCGAACCCGCGGACCTCGGCGTCGTCGGAGGACCCGATCACCGCCCGCCAGGCCGCGGCCACGTCGGACTCGATGTCCTGCGCCAGCTGCCAGGCCGAGTTCTGGTCCTGCACGTCAACCGAAACCTGGTAGGCGGCCGCGGGTTCCGGGGCGTCCGCGCCGGCCTCGGTCAGCCTGGCGGCGGTCGCGTCGCGTCGCAGGAGGTGCCCGGAACGGGCGTCGGCGACCATGTCCGCCTGATCCCGGGCGTGCGCGGCGACCAGGGCGTACGCCCACTCCGCGGCCTGCTCGGCGACCAGCGCGGCCTGCATCGCCGTCTGCGCGTCCGGCCCCAGCGGACCGGGGGGTTGGGTGCTGACCGGCGTGCTGAGCGGGGACAGCGATGTGGACGCCGAAGCCTCGGGAGAGGCGCTCGGCGAAGGCGACTCGGCGGGCGGCGTTGGGATCGGTGACGTCATGCGAGCACCGCCCGGTGGCTGGCCAGGGCCGCGGCGATCGTCCCGTACAGCGCCGCCCGGTACCGGGAGGCCGTGGAGATCGCGTCGGTGAACTGCACCTGCGCGGTCGCGGCATCACCACGGACTGCGGACACGATCGCCTCCGGCGAGTCGGGCAGGGCGACAGCTCCGGACGCCGGCGCCGCCGTCGTCGCGGCGGTGGCCGTCGCGTTCGGATCGTCCGGGTTGGTCCGCGCGTACTCCGCGGTCAGGGCGTCCAGGTGCTGCTGGCGGTCGTCCCGGAGCGGCTGCAACCGGCCCGCGTCGGCCTGGTCCGCCGCGATTGCGGCGTCCAGCCGCAGGATGTGCAGCCGGGTGGTGGCGATCAGCCCGTTGATCGGATCAAGGGCCGCCGGGTTGAGGTCGATCGTCGGGGTCGGCGGTTCGTCGGATCCGAAGTAGCTGCAACCGGCGATCGACGACAGCACCGCGGCCGCGCCGACGGAACCGGCGCCGAGCAGGAGAGCACGCCGGGAGACCGACGTGCCGGGAGCGGATGACACACCGCCATCATGTCAGTCGCGTGCCGGTGCTCGTCCCGCCGACGCACACCCTGCTCACACCGCCGCGCCGGCGGGCGCACGACCGGAGCCGGGCGGACCGATAGGCTTCCGCACTGACCGCCGGCACCGCTGGGCGCAGGCGCGGGGTAGTTCTCCTCGACAACTGCACACCGCGACCGCCGCCGGCGACGGAGTTCGGCAAGGTGGCACACGAGGAGGCGGCGATGGGGACCGGGGACGAGGGTCGGCTGCGGACGATCGTCACCGAGGTGACGGCCGCCCGCGGGTACGACCTGGACGAGCTGACGGTGCGCTCGATGGGCCGCCGCCGGGTGGTTCGGGTGGTCATCGACGCCGATGACGGGGTGTCGCTGGACGACGCGGCCCAGGTGAGCCGCGACATCTCCGAACGGCTGGACGGCTCCGGGGCACAGGACCCGATGGGTGAACACCCGTACATCCTCGAGGTGACAAGTCCGGGCGTCGGCCGGCCGCTGCGTGAGCAACGGCACTTCCGCCGGGCCCGCGGACGGCTGCTGGCCGTCACGACCGCGGAGGGTCCGGTGACCGGCCATCTGCTGCGCACCGGGGACACCGGCATCGAGTTGGCCGTCGTCGGCACGAAAGGCCCGACGAAGGGAACCGTGCGGACCGTCGCGGTGCCCTACGGGGCGATCACCGGGGCGAAGGTCGAGGTCGAGTTCGCCGCACCGCCGGCGGCCGTCCAGGAACTGCTGGAATCGGAAGGGGTCGAGCGATGAACGTCGACATCGCCGCCCTGCGAGCGGTCGAGAAGGAAAAGGGCATCGACTTCACCTCCCTGATCGACACCCTGGAGACGGCGCTGCTGACCGCCTACAAGCACACGC
>JBIOVW010000111.1:0-5481 GCA_044867945.1 Nakamurella sp.
GTCCTGGCGCTCGAATCCGAGTAGTGCGGCCTCACAGTTCGCCTGACTCACAAGCATCGAGCGCCCAAGCCTGAGCCACTGTGAATCCTGTTTTGTTCACTCGGTGGCTCGCAGCGCAGCATCTCCAGACGTCCTTGCGCGCCCCTGCGCGTGCACCATTCCATTGACGCTCGCCAACTGCAGTCCCATGCGTCGGCGGTCCGCTGGCGGCTTGTGCCCGCTGTGGGGGCACAGGCAGCCGATCGACCTGCGTGCCCAACGCCTGGCCGGTGATGAGCACACCGGCGGCCCATCGATCACAACCTGCGCAGCGCCCCACAATGATGCACCAGTGCCGGTCCATGCTCGGTTCGGGTCACGGCCACCACCTTTCCGACGATCAGGTGGTGATCCCCGAACGGAAGAACCTCGTCCCTCGCGCAGATGAGTTGCGCGAGTGCCCCGCGGATCAACGGCAGCCCCCTTGGTCCCTCGTGCCAGTCGGTCGGCGGCGCGAACCTTTCGCTGCGCGGTCCGGCGAAACACTCGGCGAGCCGACGCTGATCGGCGCCCAGAACATGCGCGGCGAAGGAACCACACGACCGAAAGGCAGGCAGCGTCGACGAGCCGCAGCCCAGCGCGAAGGACACCAACGGCGGCTCGAGGGACAGCGGGATGAACGAGGTGACGGTGACGCCGGCCGGACCATCGGGCCCCATCGCGGTCACGATGACCACCCCCGCGCCCAGGGTCTGCAGCGCATGCCGCAGCGCACTGCCGGAAATGTCCGCCGGTCCCTCGGCCGTCCGCATCCGTGGGAGCGTCACGTCGTCACCCGTTCCGACCGTCGTTCCCACGCCGGACGGCGAAGTCCCAGGTTCTCTCGCAGCGTGCGACCGGTGTAGGCGGTCCGGAACAGGCCACGCCGTTGCAGCTCCGGAATCACCAGATCGACGAAGTCGGTCAGTCCGCCGGGCAGGTACGGCGGCATGATGTTGAAGCCGTCCGCCGCGCCGCTGCGGAACCAGTCCTCGAGTTCGTCGGCAACTGACTGTGGTGTCCCGAGAACGAAGCGGTGGCCACGGCCACCGGCCACGGACTGGTACAACTGCCGGATGGTCAGGCCCTCGCGTTGGGCCTGTTCGTAGACCAACTGCTGTCGGCTGGTGCTGCCCTGCGTCTCGGGCAGCGGCGGCAACGGTCCGTCCAGTGGGAGGTGCGAGATGTCCACGTCCCCGAGCAGGCCGACCAGCAATCCGAGGCCGACGACGGGATCGATCAGATCCTGCAACGTGGCGTACTTGTCCTCGGCCTCCGCCCGGGTTCGGCCGACCACCGTGAAGACCCCGGGCATCACCAGGGCCTGGCCGGGATCGCGGCCATGGCCGGCGACCCGCTCCTTCACCCCGTGGTAGAAGGCCTGCGCCTGCGGGAGCGTCTGGTGCGCGGTGAAGATCACTTCGGCCCAGCGGGCGGCGAAATCCTGGCCGTCGGGCGACGAACCCGCCTGGACCAGCACCGGCCGGCCCTGCGGCGGACGAGCCACATTGAGCGGACCACGCACCTGGTAGAACTCGCCCTTGTGGTCGAGGATGTGCAGCTTCTCCGGATCGAAGTACCGACCGGAGGACTTGTCGTAGAGGAACGCATCGTCCTCCCAGCTGTCCCACAGACCGGTGACGACCTGCATGAACTCCCGGGCCCGCCGATACCGGGTGGCGTGGTCGGCCTGCCGTTCCAGATTGAAGTTGCGCGCCTCGGCGTCGGTCACCGAGGTCACGATGTTCCAGCCGGCCCGGCCGCCCGACAGGAAGTCGAGCGAGGCGAACTTCCGCGCGAGGTTGAACGGCTCGTTGTAGCTCGTCGACGCGGTCGCGGTGAGGCCGATGTGTTCGGTCGCCGCCGACAAGGCCGACAACAGCGTGAGCGGCTCGAAGTGGACCATCCGGCCCTGCCGGCTCAGTTCGTCCGCGTCCTTGTAGGTGGTCCGGACGCCCGCGCCGTCGGAAAGGAAGACCAGGTCGAACAGGCCACGTTCGGCGGTCTGCACCAACGAGCGGTAGTAGGCCAGGTCCAGGCCGCCGTCGGCGCGGGCCTGCGGGTGCCGCCAGGCCGCCAGATGGTGGCCGGGTGCGGGCAGGAAGGCTCCGAGCTTCATCATTGCAGGTGCTCCTCTTCGCGACGACGATGCGTCGGGTTGATGTGCTGAGTTCATGCGAATCGAGGACGGTCGGCTGCCCCGACCGTCGGGTGGGGCACGCGGACGAGGCCGAGTCCGGGAGTGCTGGGTAGCGTGAGATGTCCGGTATCGACCTCGATACCGCGGTAGGGGTCGTCGATCAGGTCGAGATGGCCGTCGAGGTCGAGATAGTCGGCCAGGCCGGCCAGCTGGGCCATCGCCGTCACGCCGACGGCGCTCTCCGTCTTGCATCCGAGCATGACCCGCAGCCCCGCCCGGCGGGCGAGGCGGATCATCTGTCGCGCCCTGAGCAGGCCCCCGCAACGAAACAGTTTGATGTTGACGACATCCGCGCAGCCACGCAGCCGCATGACATCGGCCGGGGTGCGGCAATCCTCGTCGGCCACCACGGGAATCGGCGAGGCTGCACGGATGGCCCGTAGGACCTCCGGGCTTCCCGCCGGCACGGGCTGCTCGATGAGTTCGACGCCGAGCGCGTGCAGTTCCCGGACCATCGCGATCGCCGCATGCCGATCCCAGCAACCGTTCCCGTCGACCCAGATCCGCCCGGGATGGATGTCCCGCAGCATCGCGACGCGGCTCGCGTCCTCACCCGGGATCATCTTGACCTTGATCACCGGCCACCCGATCAGCTCCATGGCCCGTTGCTGCAGCGGGCGGGCATCGCCCGCCCCCAGCGAGATCGCGGTCGGGGTCCGCGGTCCGCCGGGAAGGGCCCACAGTCGGCGCAGCGGCCGGCCGGCGACCTGCCCGAGCAGATCGTGCACGGCCATGTCGACCGCTGACGCTGCGCTGCATGCCGCCGGAGTGCCGGTTTCCAGTTGGTTCAGCAGCGAAGCGGCCTCGGCGGGTGTGCGGCCGGCGACATGTCGCAGTGCCGTCAGCAGCGACGAGCGGACGGTCAGCTCTGCCCTGCCGTCGCTTTCCGCGAGGTGAGCCACACCGACTCCGGTGAGGCACTCCCAGGTCAGTTCGAGGAAAATCTGCCGCACGGTGGTCAGCGCGCCGCGAGCGCTGACGAAAGGTTCCGCGAGATGCAGCTCGACGGTGTCGAAGGCGAATCTCATGCGGCGGCCGCCGCTTCGTCCATCATGCTGACCATCGCCCCGACGGCGAGGCCGGCCTGCCGAAACGTCAGCTCTCGGAATCCCTCCGGTTCGACCGGGCGGCTCGAGGACGGCAGCTTATCGGGATGCAGCACGGTGCCCCGCGGGCGGAAGCGGTGCCGGAAATAGGGCGACAGCGCCGCCCCCTCCGTCGAGAGCCAGGCCTCGACCGCCGACCGCGCTGCCTCGGTGATCGCTTCCGGTGAACGGGTGTCACCGGCCGGCGTGGCCCGACGCACACTGCGGATCAGCGCGGACACCAGTTCCGCGTCCCGCTGATGAGCGGTGGTCGGACACAGCATGAACACCGACGCGGGCAGCAGCAGGAAGCACAACGGGTCGACGCCGGGCAAGTGCGCGCCCAGGGTGGCGCAGATGGTGCGCAGGCTGCGAGCGGTGGACTTCTGCACGAAGTACCCCCGCCGCGCGGGCGGGTACCCGGCCATGTCCCTTGCACCCCAGTGCAGATGGGCGTTGAAGGGTTTCGTGGGCAGTTGGTCCGACTCACCCAGATCGGGATAGTGCGCGCCGAAGTAGGCGGACAGGACGTCGAGCAGCAGATGCGACACCACCGGAAGGGCAGTCGGCAGATCTGCGATGCCGGCAGCGAAGGCGGCCGGGTCGCTGACCGCACGCAGCGTGAGCAGGGCGTGGTCGACCAACTCGGACGTGGATGCGTACCGACGGGTGCCGATCAGGTAGCCGCGGCCGTCCCGGCGTACCTCGCACCGCTGCACCGTTCCGTCCAGCCCCGCCAGATGACCGATCAGATCGGCATATTCACGTCGCGGGTTGGGCCGCAATGCGGCCGCCTCGAGGAGCACCGTCAGCGCACTCCTGACCGTGTCCTCGTGCCGCAGGATGAGGTCCGTCTCCAGGCGGAACGGCAGTACCTGTTGCATGTCGCGCATCCGCTCGACGTGCAGGGCCGTGAGGTTGACGAGAGAGCTGTCCTGTTCGGTCATGACGAAGGGGCAGAAGAGGGCCCGTTCCCGGGTACGGCGGGCGAAGGACCGGCCGTCCCATGTGTAGAGGTCGAGGGCGTGCATTCGGTCGTCCCGGATGATCGAACCCGGCCGGTAGACACCGTCGCCACGCAGGCCGTCCTCGGTCTCGGTCTGCGTGAATCCGAAGATCAGCGGGTACCCGTATCCCTGTGTGCATATCGCCTGGTTGAAGTCCGTGGCACCGGACCTTCCGCGAACGATGTTCTCCCAGTTGCCGATGTGGCCGCTGCGGGGCGGCGACAGTCCCGGCTCGTTGCGCAGCAGATCGAGCAGTGTGCCGATCGGCGTATCCCGCATCCCCAGGTGCACGCCCTGGAAGAAGCTCCTGCGCTCCGAGAGGTCTTCGACGGCACCCGCCTCGGTCAGGCCGAGGTGGGCGATCAGGGCGGTCGGGCTCCTCATCGGATTCCCAGTCGGGACCGCAGATACGGCAGCATCCCGCCGTGCCCGAGCAGCTCCCATTCGCCGTCCGAGCGGACGTCGACCTGCGCCGGGAACTCGATCAGCCCGGTACCGCCCACCGGGCGGGCAGCCACCACAACAAGCCCGGACTCGCGCATCGTGCGCAGCCCTTCGATGTCGAACTCCTCCCGGCCGGTAAGTCCCAGATCACGCCAGCCGCGGGGCAGCCGCACCGGGAGCACCCCCATGGCGCACAGATTGGCGCGGTGGATCCGCTCGAAGCCCTCGGCCAGTACGGCGACCACACCGAGCAGCCGCTGACCCTTGGCCGCCCAGTCCCGGGACGAACCCATCCCGAATCCGTTCCCCGCCAGCACGATCAGGGGGGTGTCCGTGGCCCGATACCTGCTCGCCGCATCGAAGATCGGCAGGCGTTCCCCGGTCGGCAGGTGCACGGTGTCCGCACCCTCGCCGGAGATCAGGTGGTTGCGCAGGCGAGGGTTGGCGAACGTGCCCCGGACCATCACCTCGTGGTTGCCCCGCCGCGATCCGTAGGTGTTGAGGGCGCCGCGCCGCACTCCGTGGGCCAGCAGGTGGCGGCCGGCCGGGGAGGCGGCCGCGATCGGCCCGACCGGGGAGATGTGATCCGTGCTGATCGAGTCACCGAGCAGGACCAGGACCCGGGCACCGCGGATCGCGTCGTGCTCGGCGCCGTACACCTGGCCGAGTTCGGGGTGCGGCGGCCGTCGGAGGTAGGTCGACTCCGGCTGCCACCGGTGGATCGGCC
>JBIOVW010000112.1:0-2526 GCA_044867945.1 Nakamurella sp.
CGACCAACCCGACCTGCACCGCTTCGCCAACGGGATCCGCCGCGATCACGACGCCGTGTTCAACGGCCTGACCCTGGAACACAGCTCCGGCGCCGTGGAAGGATCGGTGAACCGCATCAAGATGATCAAACGGCAGATGTACGGCCGCGCAGGCTTCGAGCTACTACTTGTTGACTGAACTAGCGGGGGTTGTATCCCCAGGTCAGAGGCTGTTTTGCTGGTCTGGTAGTCATTTCGCCCATGGATCAGCCGGAGGACTCGCCGCGGGATTTGGCGGCGCTGGCTGTGTCGCGGGTGGGGCGTCTGGACGGGTCGGGTGCGGGGTGCGACCCGTACCGGCTCGTCGACGGCGACGGCGCGGTGATCGAGGCAGTCGCGGAGTACTTCCGGGACCTGCAGGCGGCAGGCCGGTCGGCGAGCACGCTGCGCTCGTATGGGCTGGATCTGTTGCGTTGGTTCAGGTTCTTGTGGGCGATCGGTGTCCCGTGGAGCCGGGTGTCGCGGATCGAGGCGCGGGACTTCTGTCGGTGGATGCTGATCGCGGGCAAGCCGAGCCGCCCGCATTGGCGCCGTCGAGGCGAGCTGGTGGAGCAACCCTCCGCGGTGAAGGTTTACGCGCCGTCGGTGCGGGCGCATTGCGAGTCGGTGCTGCGCTGCTTCTACGAGTTCCACCTGGGTGTCGTCGGCGGCCCGGTCCTGGTCAACCCCTTCCCGTTGAACAGGTCGCGGCGCGGCGGCTGGGTGAACGCGCACCACAATCCGATGGAGCCGTTCACGAACGAGCGGAGCGGGCTCTACCGTCCGCGAATCCCGGGGCGGATCCCGCGCTCGATACCGGACGAGGAGTTCAACGAGATCTTCGCCCGGCTGCCGTCGCATCGGGACCGGGCGCTGGTGGCGTTCTACGTGTCCACCGGGGCCAGGGCCTCGGAGTTGCTGTCGGCGACGCAGGGCGGGATCGATCCGGGGCGGCAGCTGGTGTCGGTGGTCCGCAAGGGAACCGGCGAGGTCCAGGAGCTCCCGGCCTCCTCGGACGCGTTCGTGTGGTTGCGGCTCTACCAGGTCCAGATGGACGGTCTGACTCCCAAGGGCCGTCGGCTGCCGCTGTGGTGGACGCTGCGCAGGCCGTTCCGGCCGTTGACCTACCACGCGGTGCACCGCATGTTCGAGCGGGTGGGCGAAGCGGCGGGGAGCGCAGCGACGCTGCACGCACTGCGGCATACCGCGGCCTACCGGATGGCCGAGGATCCGGCGCTGCCGTTGACCGATGTCCAGTTCGTCCTGGGACACGCGCAGCTGTCGACCACGCAGATCTACCTGACGCCGCGCAAGGAGGACGTGATCCGCCGGGTACTGGCCCACCACGCCGAGCAGACCCGGCGGACGGCCGCGCGCACGGACCCCGCTCCCGCCGCGGGCTATCGGCGGGAGTCGCTCAGCGTGCTGTTCGGCGCGAGGCCCTCATGACCGCGGTCACCGCCGCGCCGGCGCCGCCGACCCGCTCGATCGGGCCGAGGCTGGGGCGGGAGGCGATGCGCGCGCGGTTCCAGCCCCGCCCAGTTGCTTCGACCTGGCCGGGAGCGATCTGCGATCGGCAGACGGTGACCCGGTTGGCCACGGCCGCCCCGCTGGTGATCGGTAACCCGGTTGTCCAGGCCAAGCGTGTCCGCGGCCTGCGGCATCTGCTGGACTGGCTCGCCGACCAGCCGGGTGGCACCTGGCAGCGGCGGTGGGTCGACAGCGGCGCGGAAGCGCTCGGTGCGCGGTGGCGACAAATGCCGATCGCCTGGCTGCAGGCCCGAGGACGGCGTTCGGCGTGGTTGCCTTCGGAGCTGTCCTCGGCGCTGCTGGCGCTGATCTTCGCCGACGTGGTGCGGCCCACGCTGAGCTGGCTCGTCCGCACGCCCTCGATCAAATCCGAGCTCGCCGACGGCCTGTCGCTGGTCCGCGATCCGGCCGGGTTCGCCCGGCTGCGCGAGCACTGCCGGACCAGCCCCGGGATCGCCCAGCGGGGCGCACGATTCGCCGCGCAGCGCGCGGGGGTGATCGTGGCCGCCAAGGGCGGGACCCTGGCCGACATCGTCGTTGGTGATGTGCTGGAGCTGGTGGACACCGAGACCGCGCTGCTGGCGGCCTGGCCACGCGACGTTCCCGCGTTCTACCAGGCCCTCCGCGATCTCGGGCTGCTCGGCGAGCAGGCGCCGCCGCGGTTGCGGCAGCTGCGCACCGGCGGCCAGCTCACCCCCGAGCAACTGGTCGACCGCTACCGGCTCGACTGCCGGCCCATCCGCGACCTGCTGGTCTCCTACCTGCGCGAACGCCAGCCCAGCCTGGACTACAACAGCCTGCGAGACCTCTCCTACTTTCTGGCCCGATGCTTCTGGAAGGACCTGGAGATCCACCACCCGGGCGTCGACTCGTTGCACCTGGCGCCGGAGGTCGCCGCTGCGTGGCGGGATCGGCTGCGCAGCAAGCAGTCTGCTGGCCCGCAGCCCGACACCGGCGAGCCGATCCCCCGAATCTCCT
>JBIOVW010000113.1:0-25853 GCA_044867945.1 Nakamurella sp.
CACCAGGTGAGCCACCGCCTCCTCCGTCGTGATGTCGAAATCGATGTCCACGCAGCGGGGATCGGCGCTGTCATCGGCCCGGCCTATCATCGTCAACGGAATCCGGTGCTCGTCGAGCAGGCGAACCCGCGGATCGTCCTGACGGACCTCCATCACCACGACCCCGTCGGCCAGTCCCTGCCGGCTCATCTGCAGCATCTCATCGGCCTCGGTCGGCGCGTAGGGCCAGACCACCAGGTGGAAACCACGCTCCCGGGCGGTCTGGGCGGCGCTGGTGACGAACTCCATGATGGTGCTTCCCAGGGCGTTCTCGGTGCCGGGGAAGGTGAGCGCGACGATGTTGCTGCGCCGGCTGGCCAGGCTGCGGGCGATCTGGTTGGGACGGAAGTCCAGTTCTCGCATCGCGCGCTCGATCCGCAGCCTGGTTGCCGCGGAGATCGGACGGGTGTTGTTGATCGCGTAGGAGACGGTGCTCAGCGAGACCTGGGCCAGCCTCGCGACGTCCTGCATCGTTGCCATGCGACCCTCGCCTCGTTGCCGGTTGATGCCTGTCTGGTTGCCCGGGCCTGCTCGGGCATTCGCTTCGCTACGCTATCGAAGCGCTTCGACGCAGGCGAACGTCTGACGGATACAGCATTCGGAGTCCACGGCGTGCGGCTCCCCGCTCGGCCGGGGACCTGCCCGTCCGATTCGGAAACCATTGTCCAGCAAGCTCTTCGGCCATCAACCGGCTCTGCGTGAGTCGATCGTCGAAGCGCTTCGATGCGATTGATTATTGGACGAACAAACCCGGGAGTCAAGCCCGGCTTTGGTTACGGATTGGTAAACGGCGCCCGGCTCCATGACCTGCTGAGCGCTCGCGACGCTCCTTCACCCTCCACACCGGTGCGCGCCGCAACACCGGTGCGCGCCGCGACGGCGGCGGCGTCGGGCCCGCAGGGCGGCCAGGCCGGCCAGGCATTGGATCCATTTGCCACTTTCCGCCCTGCTTCGGGCGCGCGAAGGGCGGAAACCGGCAAATGGATGCGTTAGGGGCGCATCCCGGTTCAGGTCCGGTTCAGGTCCGGCGCGGTCGATCACGTGGCGAGGGTGACCAGGTCGCCCTGCATGTCGACCGCGGGCGGAAGCTACCGCGTCAACGTGACGATCGCCCGGATCTCGCGGTCGGTATACCCCGCGATGGCTGTGTCGAGGTCGACGGGGGGAAAGGTGAGGGATCGCGTCCTGGACGTGCAGGTCCGACCATCGCTGATCAGCACGATGAAGCTGAGCCCGTTGCCGAGCAGATCGTCGCCCACCGGGCCGGTGTCCGCGTCCCGGCCGGTGTGGACGCCGACGAACCGGACGCTCTCGGCGTACTCCAGATCGGTTCTCGCCGTTGGCCGGTCCATGAGCGTCCACACGGCCCGAAGTTCCGCAGACACCCGGCCCGACCCCCGACCCGGCCCAGCCAGACCCGGTCGCGGAACATCCGGTCGCCCCACGCGACCAGATGTTCCGCAGTCACCGGCCCGCCCCGACCCAGGCGGGCACCGAAGCTCAGCCCAGGCGGGCGCCGAGCGCATGCTCGACCGCGAGCTGGTTCAGGTGCACGAACGCGTAGGAGTGCTCGGCGGCCTTGTCGGCGTCGAACGACTCGAACGCCGACTCGTCGGCCAGCAGGTCCTCCACGGTCTCGCCCTCGGCCAGGGTCGGGGTGGCCAGCTCGGCCAGGCCCGACGCCTCGAGCGCAGCCCGCACCTCCGGGTCGGCGCGGAAGGCCAGCGCCCGCTCCTTGAGCAGCAGGTAGGTGGTGATGTTGGCTCGCGCGGACGCCCACACCCCGTCGAAACCCTCGGTGCGGGACGGCTTGTAGTCGAAGTGCCGGGGACCGGTGTACCGCGGGCCACCGCTCGGGAAGCCGTTCTCCAGCAGGTCCACGGTGAAGAACGCGGACAGCAGGTCGCCGTGCCCGAAGACCAGGTCCTGGTCGTACTTGATGCCCCGCTGGCCGTTGAGGTCGATGTGGAACAGCTTGCCGTGGTACAGCGCCTGGGCGATCGCCGTGGCGAAGTTGAGGCCCGCCATCTGCTCGTGCCCGGTCTCCGGGTTCAGCCCGACGATGTCGCCGTGCTCCAGCTTGGCGATGAAGCCCAGCGCGTGCCCGACGGTCGGCAGGAAGATGTCCCCGCGGGGCTCGTTCGGCTTCGGTTCCAGCGCGATCTTGATGTCGTAGCCGCGGCTCTTGATGTAGCCGGCGACCGTGTCCACACCCTCGGCGTACCGGTCGAGCGCGGCGTGCACGTCCTTGGACCCGTCGTACTCGGCGCCCTCCCGGCCACCCCACATGACGAACGTCCTGGCGCCCAGCTCAGCGGTCAGGTCGATGTTGCGCAGCACCTTGCGCAGCGCAAACCGGCGCACCGAGCGGTCGTTGGAGGTCAGGCCGCCGTCCTTGAACACCGGGTGGGTGAACAGGTTGGTGGTGACCATCTCGATGGTGATGTCGTGCCGGGCGCAGGCGTCGCGGAACGCGGTGATCAGTTTGTCCCGGGTGGCGTCGTCGGAGCCGAACGGCACCACGTCGTCATCGTGGAAGGTGACGCCCCAGGCGCCGGCCTCGGCCAGCTTGCCGATCGCCTCGACCGGGTCGAGGGCGGGGCGGGTGGCGTCACCGAAAGGATCGCGGCCCTGCCAAGCCACCGTCCACAGGCCGAACGAGAATCGATCATCGGGGGTTGCCTTGACCGTCATTGCTGACTCCTTCGTCGCAGACCGTTTTGTTCTTTGACTGAACTTATCCGATGAGCCTACTAAGGTCAACCCATGCCCCACCGCTCGCACACCCCGCGCGGCGCTTCGGCGATCCGCCAGGCGAACCTGCGCGAGCACAATCTCGGGCTTGTGCTGCGGATCATTGTCGATGCAGCCACGCCGCCGTCGCGCGCCGACATCGCGGCCGGCACCGGCCTGACCCGGGCCACCGTCAGCTCGTTGGTCGACGGGTTGATCGAGGCCGGCCTCGTCGCCGAGTTGCCACCGCTGATGTCCCAGCGGGCCGGCCGGCCCGCCGTCCCACTGGTGCCGGCCCCCGGCACGCTCGCCGCGGTCGGGATGGAGGTCAACGTCGACTATCTGGGCGTCCGGCTGATCGATCTGGCCGGGGCGGTGCTCGACCAGGAGGTCCGTGACGGCGACTTCCGGGGCAGCGACCCCGGGCTGGTGATCCCGGAACTGGTGAACCTGTACCGAAAGGTCACCGGTGCCGTCGAGACCGGCATCCGGATTGCCGGCGCCGGCCTCGCCATCCCCGGCCTGGTCGACCGCACCATCGGCCCCGTGCGGCTCGCTCCCAACCTCGGGTGGCGCGACGTGGACGTCGCCGCACTGTTCCGGACCGGACTCGGTGCGGACAGCCTGCCGATGTTGCTGGACAACGAGGCGACGCTCGCCGCCCGCGCCGAGTGCGACGCGCTGCGCGCCCGCGGTGTGCACACCTTCCTCTATCTGTCGGGTGAGGTCGGCATCGGCGGGGCGCTGGTGCTGGACGGCGCCATCTTCGGTGGGCGACACGGCTGGAGCGGCGAGATCGGTCACACCGTCATCAATCCCGACGGACCCCGGTGCCGGTGCGGAGCCACCGGTTGTCTCGAGCAGTATGCCGGCAAGGACGCGCTGATGCGGGCGGCAGGGCTTGACCTCGGGCTGCCGGTGGACCATCTGAAGCGGGCTGCCGCCGCAGGCGACCCGGACGCCGTCGCCGCCTTCGACATGGGGTCACGGGCGTTGGGCATCGCGATCGCCAACGCCGTCAACATGATCGACGTGGAAACGGTCGTGCTGGGCGGTCTCTACGCTTCGCTGGCGGCAGAGCTGGTGCCGGGCATCGAACGGGTACTGCGGGACCGGGTGCTCTCGGCACCGTGGTCGGACATGCAGGTGCGGACAGCCGTTGTGCTGGAGGCGGCCGCGATGACCGGGGCCGCCTCCGCGGTACTCAGCCAGGTCATCGACCACCCCAGCGGGTGGATGCGGCAGTAGCCGCGACCACCGATTCGAGCGACGGCCGTCGGCCGGACCACCTGCACTCCGGCCGATTTCGCCGAAAGCTGACACCTGCTTCTGGCACTCTCTGCCAGAGAGTGCTAATAGTTGATGGTGCACAGCATTGGCGCTCGCCACGGTGGCGAGTCGCCCGAGGACTCCCAGGAGGTGATCGCTGTGCTTGGTTTCGATCCGTTCCGTGACATGGACCGGCTTGCCTCTCGTCTCACCAATCTTCCCGTGGCCACCGGCCGAACCCCGGCGTTCATGCCGATGGACCTCTACCGGTCCGGCGACCATTACGTGCTGCACGCCGACCTGCCGGGCGTCGATCCGGGTTCGATCGACATCGGTATCGACAACAACACTCTCACCATCAAGGCCGAGCGCACCGGCCGGTCCGAGGACGGGGTGCAGTGGATCGCGAGCGAACGGTTCACCGGTAGCTTCCTGCGCCAGTTGTCCCTTGGGGATGGCATCGACACCGACGCCATCGGTGCGAGCTACGAGAACGGTGTGCTGACGGTGACCATCCCCGTCGCGGACAAGGCCAAGCCGCGCAAGGTGCAGATCCAGACGCGGGGCGATCGCGAGGTCGTCGATCAGCAGGTCCAGAAGCCGGCGGTCACCGCGAGCTGATCCATCGACGTCAGCGGGCCGACGGCGACGGCCGATGGTCGACCGACCGGGCGTAGCGTCCAGGGCATGATCGGGAAGCAGCGCGCATCGTGGTCGGGCCGGCCAGCGCGGCCGGCGGCATGACCGACGAACCGGGCTCGGTAGCGGATCTCATCCGTAGCGCCGCCGAGGTGGCGGTCGAGTTCCGGTCCGGGCTGGCCGATCGCGCCGTCGCCGGCCCGGTCGACCTGGTGGCGCTGCGGGCGGCACTCGGTGGTCCCCTGCCGAGCGAGCCCGCCGCGCCGGACCGGGTGATCGACGAGCTGGTCGCGGCCGCCGAGCCGGGCCTGGTGGCGACCCCCGGACCCCGGTTCTTCGGATTCGTGGTGGGCGGCTCTCTCCCGGCGGCGACCGCCGCGGACATCCTGGCCGTCGGCTGGGACCAGCTGGCGTTCAACGCGACCTCCTCCCCCGCCGCAAGCGTGGCCGAGGAGGTCGCCGGCGATTGGCTCAAGCAACTGCTGGGGCTGCCGGCGTCCGCGTCCGTCGGGTTCGGCACCGGCGCCCAATCGGCGAACACGGTCGGCCTGGCCACCGGACGACATCGCGTCCTGCGGACCGCCGGTTGGGATGTGGAACGCGACGGGCTGTCCGGCTCACCACGAGTACGGGTGGTCGCCTCGGTCGAGCGACACGCCACGGTCGACCGGTCGCTGCGGCTGCTGGGCCTGGGCGCGGCGAGTATCACGCCGGTCGCAACGGACGCCAACGGCGGGATCGATATCGCCGACCTGGCAAGGGTTCTCATCGAGGAACCGGATGCACCGACGATACTGGTGCTGCAGTCGGGCAACGTCAATACCGGTGCATGCGACGACCTGCGGGCGGCGATCGGCCCGGCCCGGAGCATCGGCAACTGCTGGGTGCATGTGGACGGTGCATTCGGGCTGTGGGCCGCCGCCTGCGCCGACACCCGGCATCTGGTCGACGGCATCGAGCTGGCCGACTCCTGGTGCACGGACGGCCACAAGTGGCTCAACGTCCCGTACGACTGTGGCCTGGTGTTCTGCGCCGACCCGTCGGCGCACGTGGCCGCCACCTCCTACACAGCCGCCTACCTGGTCGGCGCCGGAGCCGCGCGCTCGCCGTCGGACTACGTTCTCGAATCGTCCCGCCGGGCCCGGGGATTCGCAGTGTGGGCGGCCCTGCGTGAACTGGGTTCGTCCGGGGTGGCCGACCTGGTGGCCCGCTGCTGCCGGCTGGCCCGCCGGTTCGCCGACGGGCTGGCCGCCGGTGGCGTCGAGATAGCCAACGACGTGGTGCTCAACCAGGTCCTGGCCGGGTTCGGCACGGACGAACGCACCGACATGGTCGTCGATGCCGTGCAACGGGACGGCACCTGCTGGCTGGGCGGCACCACCTGGCGCGGACGCCGCTACATGCGGGTGTCGGTGTCCAACTGGTCCACCACCGAGGAGGACGTCGATCGGAGCGTGGCGGCGATCCTGCGCGTCGCCGCCGGGCGTTGAACCGGATGGCCCGCGGGCCCGGGCTGAACCGGCAGATCCTGCGGCTGGCCGTGCCGGCCCTGGGCGCGCTGCTGGCCGAACCGGTCTTCCTGCTGGTGGACGCGGCCATCGTGGGACACCTGGGGGTCGCACAGCTGGCCGGGGTGGGCATCGCGTCGGTGATCCTGCAGACCGTGGTCGGGTTGTCCGTGTTCCTGGCCTACGGGACCACCGCCCAGGTCTCCCGGGCGTTGGGCGCGGGCCGGAACGCCGACGCGTTGACGTTCGGGATCGCCGGACTCTACCTGGCGGTGATCATCGGCGTTGCCGTGCTCGTTGTGTGCTGGCCGCTGGCGCCCGTGCTGGTCGACGCCTTCGGCGGCACCCCGGACGTCGCCGACTTCGGTATCACCTTCCTGCGCTGGTCGCTGCTGGGGCTGCCGGCCATGCTCGCGGTGCTGGCCACCACCGGGGTGCTGCGCGGCCTGCAGGACACCCGCACGCCGTTGTACGTGGCGGTGGCCGGCGCGGTGCTGAACATCGGCCTGAACCTGCTGCTGGTCTACGGGTTCGGGCTCGGCGTCGCCGGGTCGGCGATCGGTACCGCGGTCACCCAGACCGGAATGGCCGTGGTGCTTGTCGGCATCGTGGCCGCGGCCGCCCGGCGGCACGGCGTCGCGCTCGGCCCGCACGCCGGGCACATCCGCGGCGCCGGCCGGGCCGGCGTGCCGCTGTTCGTGCGAACCCTGACCCTGCGGGCCGCGATCATCGTCACCACCGTCGTCGCCACCCGGCAGGGCGTCGAGGCGCTGGCCGCGCAGCAGGTGGTGATGTCGATCTGGAACTTCCTCGCCCTCGGCCTGGACGCCCTGGCCATCGCCGCGCAGGCCCTGACCGGCAAGGCCCTGGGCGAGGGGGACGCGCCAGCCGCCCGCCGGTTCACCGGGGTGATGTTGCGCTGGGGAGTCTGGGTCGGCGTCGGCATCGGCGCGGTGGTGCTGCTCGTCCACGCGGTGGCCGGGTCGGCGTTCTCGCCGGATCCTGCGGTGCGCGCTGCGGTCGGCGCCGCGCTGATCGTGGTGGCCATCTCGCAGCCGTTGTGCGGCTGGGTCTTCGTGCTCGACGGGGTGCTGATCGGCGCTGGTGACGGCGTGTACCTGGCCTGGGTCGGGCTGGTCAACCTCGTCGCCTACCTGCCGGCGGCGGCCGCCGTCGCGGTGTGGGCACCGGGCGGGACCGCCGGGTTGGTCTGGCTCTGGGTGGCGTTCTCGGTGGTGTTCATGGGCTCCCGTGCGGTGACGCTTGGCCTGCGGTACCGGGGTGATCGCTGGCTGATCACCGGCGCCGTCCGTTGAACAGGGTAGGCTCACCTAAACCGAGGTCAGGAGGGTCGATGGCGGTCGAGGCGCTGGAACGGCTGCAGCTCAAGGTGCTCAAGGCAGCGGTGCCGCTGGTCATGGCCTCGGCGAACTACCGGGACGACTGGGAGCAGTTCCCGATGACGGTCACCGCCGTCCGCACCCTTACCGAACCGGTCCGCCGGATCACCTTTCACGCCCCCGAGTTCGGCCGGTTCACCCCGAGCGGCCCGGACGAGTACTTCGCCCTGATCTTCCCGGCCCGACCCGGCCAGGATCTGGTCATGCCGAACGCCGACAAGGTGAACGTGCGCACCGCCGTCGCGCAGATCCCGGAGCCGCAGCGGCCCGAGATGCGCTGGTACACGGTGCGGGCGCGCCGGCCCGAGACCGCCGAGATCGACGTGGACATCGTGGTGCACGGGGACAGCGGCCCCGGATCGGCGTGGGCGCTGCGGGCCGCGCCCGGCGATCGGGTCGGATTCCGCGCCTCCGGTTCCTGCTACCGGGCGCCCGGCGGGAGTGGTCCGCAGTTGTTCGTCGCCGACGAGACCGCCATGCCCGCCCTGTACGCCGTCCTCGAATCGCTGGAGTCGACCGCGGGGGTGACCGCGCTGCTCGAGTTGCCGGATTCCTCCTACGACACCCCGCTGGCGACCGGTTTCGAGCCGGAGATCGTGCTGCGCGGATCGGACGCGCCGGGATCGGCGGCGTTGGCCCGGTTGGCCGAGCTGAACCTGGGCAAGGTCGGGTACGCCTGGGCGTGCGGCGAATCGTCGTTGGCGACCGGGGTGCGGCGACACCTGGTCAAGAACAACCTGGCCGACCGGCGCTCGATCATGTTCTCCGGCTACTGGAAGCTGGGTCAGGTCCGGGTTTAGACGCTTGTGAAGCAGCATCGACGCGGCATCGGCTCGAAGATGCGGCGCCATGGTCGGGCCGGGTGCACCAGTACCTTGCAGCGGACACCTGCCGCAAGGTCGCGGTGCACTCGAGGCGGTTGACCCGCCCGCCGCAGCGTCCATTGCAACCGTTGCCTGGCAAGATCTGCAGTATCGACATGAAATGTGCCCGGTATCGGTGCACTCGAAGGCGCAGGGCAAGGCTTGGGGGACTCGTCATACCGACACCATGCAGACCCACCACCCTCACCGCACGCCGCGCGCATCACCGGCCCCGCATCTCGGCGGTCCGAGGCGAAGCCTCCGTAGGACGGCGGCCTCGCAAAGCTCGGCCGACTAACCTGCGCTGGTGCCCACGCCCGTCGTCCTGATCCTCGGCGGCACCGGCGAGGCTCGCGCGCTCGCCGGAGCGCTGGACCGGGCCGGCGTGCCGGTGATCTCGTCGTTGGCCGGGCGGGTGCGCGACCCGGCCCTGCCGGCGGGCGCGGTTCGCATCGGCGGGTTCGGCGGCAGCGACGGGCTGGCCGCCTATCTGCGGGCCGGCGGGTTTCGGGCGGTGGTCGATGCGACCCACCCGTTCGCGGCGACCATCTCCGCGTCGGCGGCGCGTGCCTGTCGTTCCGCCGGGATTCCGCTGGTGCGGCTGGCCCGCCCGGGATGGTCCGCCCATCCGCTGGCGGGGACGTGGCGCTGGGCGGACGACTACCCGGCCGCCGTGGCGGCCGCGCGGGGTGGTCGGGTGCTGCTGACCACCGGCCGAAGCGCTCTGGACGTGTTCGCTTCGGTCGACGCACCGTTCGTCCTCGTGCGGCTGGTCGAGCCGGCCACCGTTCCGCTGCCGGCGGGCTGGGCGGTCGTCACCTCCCGCGGGCCTTACACCGTCGAGGGTGAGCTGGCACTGATGCGACGTCGCGGGATCGACGTGCTGGTCACCAAGGACTCCGGTGGCGCGATGACCGAACCGAAGCTGTTGGCGGCCGACCGGCTCGGGGTGCGGGTGGTCGTCGTGCGCCGACCGCCCCCGGTGGTGGGCGTGCCGTCGGTGGACACCGTGGCTCGCGCGGTGCGGTGGCTTGCGTCAGCGTGAGTGGGGCTTGCCGAGCGAACCATCGACACAGGCGCTGGCGCCGAGGCGTCCGGAAAGGCGTCAGCGTGAGCGAGGCTTGCCGAGCGAACCATCGACACTGGCGCTGGCGCCGCGTCCGGGCGGCCGAGCTTGCGAGGCGTCCGGAAAGGCGTCAGTCAGCGTGACCGGCGGATGCGCTCGATGACGTCCGGCGGCAGGATCCCGAGGAGCGGCAGCGGTCCGGCGACGAAGTCGGTGACCGGCCTGGGCACCGGCTCGCCGTCGATCTCCAGGTCGACGCGCTCGTTCCAGAAGCAGACGTAGCCGGCGACCCGGGCGGCGTCGTGCAGCGGCTCGTCGTAGATCCATGCGAGGTCGGACTCGACCTGATCATCCACGCGGACCGAGACGTATCGGGCGTGCCCCTTGTACGCGCAGGTCGTCCGGGTGGGGCTGGACTCCAGCAGGCTCCGGTCGACATCGTCGAGCGGCAGGTACCAGCGGGGCGGTAGGCCGCTCTCGTAGAGCACCCGCGCCCGCGCCGTCTCGGCGATCGGCCTATCGTTGACGAGAACCTTGACGTGACGGGAGGTGTCGAAGACGTCGATGCGGTGGTACGGGTTGCGGGCGTGGCCCACCAACGGCTCGTCCTCCTGCAACCACGTCTGCATCGTCGGGAAGTAGAAGGCGATCAGCCCGGCGAGCCCGTCCATCTCGGGATCCGGGAACGTCCATGCCGCCTCTTCGACGATCCGGTCGCCGACCGCCAGCCGGTAGTGCGCCGCCTCGCCCTTTCCGGGACTGCGCGAGCGCACCCCGTTCGGCGCCAGCAGGTCCATCCGAACGTCGGCGGTGGGAAAGTACAGCACTTGAAGCTGGCCGTGCTCGTGCAGCATCCATGACGATGTGCTGTCCAGCACGGTCTGCTCACCGACCAGCCCACGAATCCGCGGCGCGAACGGTTCGAGGTAGAGCAGACCGGCGAATTCCGGCATTGCCTGGTTGAAGTGCCCGGCCGGTCTGGTGCCGAACGGGCCACGGCCGGTGGTCAGCGACATGTTCATCACGATAGGCCCGTCCGCTGCACCCGGGATGCGGCCGATCTCAGCGCACCTGCTCGGCCACCCCGTTCAGTTCGCGTCGCGTGCGGTCCGCGAGTGCGGAGGCTTGCATTGCCTCGTGCCTGGCCAGGGCGATCTCGAAATGGCTTGCGGCGCCTTCCAGGTCGCCCTCCGTCCGAGCGAGCAGACCGAGGAAGCGGTGGACCGATCCCTTGAGCGCGAGGCCGCGGTCGACGACGGCGATCCGGTCGGCGTACGGCGCGGGCATCGCGCCTGCCCGATGCGAGTTCCCCGGCCCTGATGCGCGCCCGGCCCCGGCGCAGGATCGCCTCGGCGCGGTCCGCGTCGTCGCCTCCGCCCGACTCGATCGCATCCAACTCCATGTCCGCGAACGACGCGGCGACCTCGAACGCGAGCTGGCCCAGCGCCCGGTCGCCGGCTTGGCGCGCGGATCGTGCCGCGCGAACCGGGTCACCGTCCGGGAGAGCCGCGTGCCGGTGGCGCGCCGCGTCGGATATCGCGCCGCGGCACTCGAGTGCCTGCGCCACCCGTAGGTGCATCCGTGCCCGGCGACCCGGGCCGACGGTTGCCAGGAGTGCCTCGCGGATGAGCGCATGGCCGAAGCGGTACTCGCCCCGGCGTCGAGGGTCGTCGACCAGCAGACCGGCGGTGTACGCGCGCTCCAGCATCGCCGCAGGTTCCGGCACGGTCCGGTCGAGTGCGGCGACGACCAGGTCCGTGCCGAACAGCTCACCGACCACCGCGGCCGCGGTGAGCGTGTCAAGCACCTCCGGGCCCAGGTCGGCGACCCGGTGAACGATCGAGTTGCGCGCCGTGGTCGGCAGCGATTCGGGCGTCCCGGCGTGCCGCAGCAGTTCCGTCATCAGGAACGGGTTTCCTCCGGTGCGCTCCCAGGCCGCCCTGGCCCGCAGCGGATCGGTCGGGGGCATCCCGTCGCGCGTCACCGCGGCCAGTGAATCGGCCAGTGCCTGGGCATCGCCCAAGCTCAGGCCGCCCAGCTCCAGCACCTCGAGCACCCGCGCCCCCTCCACCGTGGCCAGGGTCGATGCCAGCGGGTGTCGCGGCTCGGTGGCCTCGGGGCGATAGGTGAGCAGCACCACCAGGGGCGACCGACCGAATCGATGGAGCATATGCCGGAGCAGCTCGAGCCCGGACGAGTCGATCCACTGCGCGTCGTCGATGACGAGCACCGCCAGTCCCGGTCGCGCGACGGCCCGCAGGTCGAATTCCTCGAAGAGCCGATAGCGTTCCAGGCCGCAGTAGTCGGAGTCGGCATGCACGTCGTGCAGCAGCGACCCGGCGCCGGGCGACAGTTCCCGAGCCGCATCCGCGAATGCCTGGTAGGGCACGAGCGAGTCGGGTTCGCAGCGGCCGTGCAGGATCGTCGCGCCGCCGGCGTGCAGCCGGGCGGCCGCCTCGGCGGCGATCCGGGTCTTGC
The DNA here is from genome assembly GCA_044867945.1 of Nakamurella sp. GTDB lineage: Bacteria > Actinomycetota > Actinomycetes > Mycobacteriales > Nakamurellaceae > Nakamurella. Next base: position 11,996 of record JBIOVW010000113.1, read on the forward strand.
CGATCCCCGCCTCCCCGGTGATCACGACCGTGGATCTGACACCCGTGGCGCCGGCCCGGGCGGCCAGCTCGACCAGCCTCGCCAGCTCTGCGGACCGCCCGACGAGTCCGGGTCCCCGGAGAGCGTGCGCCAGGCCGGCCGGCAGCGGGAGCGCCTGCTCGACGGCACGTGCGCGGACCCAGGAGGCCAGGGCGAGCCGGTTCGGCTGGTCGAGTTTGCGCAGCAGCGCCGAGACGTGGCTCTCCACCGTGCGAACCGAGATGAACAGCCGGTCGGCGATCTCGGCGTTGGTCAACCGCTCACCCAGTCCCTTGAGGACCTGCGCCTCGCGAGGGGTGACGCCGGACTCCCGCAGTACGGAGGGCATCTCCGCCACGATTGCTCATCGTAGTGTGCTCGGTGGTGGGCTTCGTGGTGGTCTCCGTGCAGAAATCCGTGGGGAGCACCGATGCCCCGACCGGGCGCCCGCCGATGCTGTCCGGCATGACGACAACTGTTGACACCCAGGCCCTTGACCAACTCGTGGGAAGCGTCTTCGGAGATTTCGCCGCGGCGATGACCCTGCCCCTGGTTCGGTTCGGCGACCGGTTCGGGATGTACGTCGCATTGCGCGACAGCGGCCCCAGCACGCCGGCCGAACTGGCCGCCCGGTGTGCGCTTCCGGCGCCCATCGTGCACCAGTGGTTGGCCAACCAGGCGGCGTCCGGCTACATCACCGTCGACGCCGAGGGCACGACGTTCAGCCTGACACCCGAGCAGACCGCGGTCTTCGCCGACGAGGGCAGCGGCGTCTGCATGCTCGCCGGGTTCCAGCTCGCCGCCGCCTACACCCGCAGTGAGCCCACGCTGGCCGCCAGCCTGCGGAACGGGCACGCCTACCCATGGGGCGACCACGATCCCGAGCTGTTCGAGGCGGTGGAGCGCTTCTACCGTCCGGCGTACGAGGGCCCGCTGGTCACGGAGTGGATCACGGCGCTGGACGGCGTCGGCGACACGCTTCGCGCGGGTGCGCAGGTCGCCGACGTCGGCTGCGGGCACGGGTTGTCCACCGTGGTGATGGCGCAGGCGTTCCCGGCCTCCCGCTTCCTCGGGATCGACGACCACGCAGCGTCGATCGAGCGGGCAAGGAGGCTGGCCACCGAACGCGGGGTCACCGACCGGGTCCGGTTCGAGGTGCGGTCGGCGCTGGACCTCGACGGCAGCTACGACCTGATCGCGGTGCTCGACGCGTTCCATGACATGGGCCACCCCGAACGGGTTGCGGCTTACCTGGCGGGTTGCCTGGCCGAGACGGGCGCGTGCCTGGTCGTCGAGCCGTTCGCGGCGGACCGGCTCACCGCGAACCTGACCCCGCTCGGGCGCGCCTACTACGCGGCATCGACGCTGGGCTGCACGCCGTCGGCCCTGAGCCAGTCCGACGACCGGCCGCTCGGCGCCCAGGCGGGACCGACGCGGCTGAAGGCGGCGCTCGAGGCGGGCTTCGGCCGGGTGCGGGTGGCCACCACAACTCCGTTCAATCTGGTGCTGGAGGCGCGGCGATGACCCCGGCAGCTCGGCCCTGCCGAAGACGACCCAGCCGTCGTTGCGTGCCGCGCACGAGCAGTTCGCCGCAGGCACAGTGGACACCATGGCAGTGCAGGATCGACCGCCCGATCTGCTCGTCATCTTCTCGAGCCGGCCGTGGACATGCGCGGAGTGCTCGACCGAGTTCGACCCCGGTGCGATGCTGACGATGGACGACGCCGGCCCGGTGTGCATGCGCTGCGCCGATCTGGCGCACCTGGAGTTTCTCCCGCGCGGCGACACCGCGTTGACCCGCAGGGCCCGCAAGCACAGCCGGCTGTCCGCGGTCGTGGTCAAGTGGAGCCGCAGCCGGAAGCATTACGAGCGCCAGGGAATCATCGCGGAGACCGAGGCCATCGAGCGGGCCGAGCAGGATTGCCTGGCCGACGCCGACGTGCGGGAACGGCGTCGGCAACGTGATGTGCTTCGGCGGGCCGACTGGGACGAGCGGTTCGTCGGCGACCTGGCCGGCGCGATCCGCGAGCAGTTCCCCGGCTGCCCGGCCGACCGCGCCACCCGCATCGCCCGGCACGCGGGCATGCGGGGCAGCGGCCGGGTCGGCCGCACGAGCGCCGGTCGCGCGCTCGACCCCGAGGCGGTCCGGCTGGCCGTCATCGCGTCGGTCCGACACGAGGACACCCGGTACGACGAGCTGCTGATGGGCGGCATCGGACGATCCGATGCCCGCGTACTGATCGCTGCGGACATCGAGTCGGTGCTGGACCGGTGGCGTGCGGGACCGGCAGGCTCAGGGTGATCTCGCCCGGCGCCGGCTGAACCGTGGTTGCGCATCCGGGCGGCTCGTTGCGCAACGGCGGTTCAATGGACGGCGGCTGAAGACGACGGCCGCTGACCGGTCGTGCGTCATCCCAGTGGTGCCGGCAACGAGCTCGGCGCGGGACGCACCGGTGGACGCTGGCCGCGGAGCACGCGCCACAGCACCGCAGGTCGCAGGATGTGCTGGGGCGGTGCCAGCAGGTCCGAGACGTCGCTGAAGGCCGTGGCGACCACCGGGTCGTGCTCGCCGGCCCGCAGCAGCCGCTCGACGTAGGCGTTGATCAGGCGGACGTCCCACGAGCGGTGGCCCTGCACCTCCGGGAGGGCGAGATCGCCGCCGACGGCCTGGCTCCAGGCCAGGTCGACCACCTTCGTGATGGCCCGCAGTGCCCGCCGGCCGAGTCCGGCGCGGCCGCGGTCGAGGCACCGACCGAGTGCGACGGCCTGCAGAGCGGCGACCGACATGCCCTGGCCGTAGAGCGGATTGAAGCTGCACACCGCGTCTCCGAGCACGACGAGGCTCTCGGGGAACGACGGAAGCCGGTCGTAGCGGCGGCGCCGGTTGTCGGGGAACCCGTGGCTGACGAACCCCCCGAGAGGTTCGGCGGTCGCCACCGCGTCGACCACGTCGCTCGGGGCGACGGTGGCGAGGAAGTCCAGGTAGCCGCGGTCGTCGGTGGGCGGACGGTGCGCGGCGCCGTAACCGGACAACGTGCAGATCCAGGCACCGTGCTCCTGTTCGAGCAGGGCCAGACCCCGCGGCAGTCCGGGCCGCGCGCCGATCAGGACGAGCCGGTCGCCACCCATCGCACCGGGCGGTAGCCGCAGGCGTCGACTGACATAGGTGACGTCGATACGAAGCCGCTCCTCCGCCGGCGCGGGATGGCCCAGCCGAGCGATCCATCCGGGCACCTGGCCGCTGCGACCGGTGGCGGCCACCACCAGGTCGGCCGACAGCGTCGTCGGCTCCCCGCTGTCCCGGACGTACACTCCGGTGACCCGGCCGTCCGGCCCCGCGGCCAGCCCGGTCGCGTCGGCCTGGCACAGCTCGACGTTGTCCGCCGCCAGGACGCGGCGACGGACGATGCCCTCGACCAACGGACGGCTGGCCAGGAGCACGTCGGCGCCAACGGCGTCGCGGGTGAACTCGTGACCGCCGACGCTGAACCGGACGTCGTGGAAGGCGCTGCACATGGCGCCGCCGGCGCGCACGATCTCGCCGGTCAGACCGGGCAGCAGTTCCTCGATGGCCTGTCGACCGCTGCCGAGCAGCACATGCGCATGGCGCCCCTGCGGAACGGCTCTGCGGTCCTCGCCCACCTCAGGCAGCGGGTCGCGTTCGACGACGCGCACCGTCTCGTAATGGTCCGACAGCACCTGTGCCGCGAGCAGTCCGGCAATGCTGGCCCCGATCACCACGGCTCGTCCGTGCCTTTGGTGCTGGCTTGGCCTTTGGTGCTGGCCCGTGTGTTCCATCTGGAGGCTCCTTCGCTCGCCGATCGCTGCTGCCACGCAGTCTGCGACCGTTGAGCACGCCGGACATCGGCGAAAACCCCTATGGGTGGGAGGATTCCAGGCGCATGACGTAGGCGGCCGCCGCTGCCCGGCCAGGCAGTGCGAGCTTGCTGAGCACCCGGGCGACGTGGTGCTCGACCGTCTTCCGGGTGATGAACAGCCGCTCGGCGATCTGCTGGTTGGACAGCCCTGCGCCCAGCAGCATCAGCACCTCCTGCTCCCGCTGGGTCAGCGCGTCCGCATCACCGCGCCGACCGGGTTGGGATCGAACGCCCAGGTCCCGCAGCAGCGCCGCAGCGGCATCGGAATCACGTGCGGCGCCAAGGCCCTTGAGCGTGTCGTATGCGCTGCGCGCCTCGGCGACGGCGCTCTCCGCGTCCGAACGGGCCAGGACGCCTGCGAGCAACAGCCTGGTGCGCCCGGATTCGTAGGGGATCTCCAGCCGCGTGAACGCCGCCACGGCGCGTTCCAGGTGGGCACCTGCCTCCGCGGGCACGTCAACCGCGGCGGCGAGCACGCGACCCATCGCCCGATGGGCCACGGCGAGCACCAGATCGCCGTCGGTCGCGCCGGCGCGGTCGAGCAGCTGCCGGGCGAGTGTCCCGGCCTCCGCGGCACGACCGGCGGCCAGCTCCGCCTGCAACAGCAGCTCGGTCAGCCGGACCGCCTCCGCGCACCCGGGCTCGACGTCGGCCAAGCGCCTGCGCAGCTGGGTCGCTGCCGCCGACGACGACCCGTTCGCCAGGAGAAGGGTGGCCCGCGGGAGGGCGTAATGCGGGTCGTCGCCGCCACCGACCAGCAAGCCGTCGGCCTCCTCCAGCCGCCCCTGGGCGATGCGCAACTCGGCCAGTTTCGCCAGGACCTGGGCCCGGACTGCCGGATCGGCCGGACTGTCGGTGGACCCGAGCGCGCGGCGTAGTTCGGCCTCGGCCTCCTCCCAGCGCCCGGCGCAGAAGAGCACGGAGCCCAGCGACAGGCGGCACGTGGTGAACAGGTGCGGGGACCCGTAGCGCTGCTGGAAGGCGTCGGCGGTGCGGATCCACTGCACGGCCCGCCGAATGTCCCATCCGAGGCAGCACGAGGTGAGCGTTCGGCAGCTGACCAGCACGACCGTGTCGAGATCGGATGCCTCCCCGGCGAGGGCGGCGGCCATGGCCTCGTCGAGCATCGCGCTTCCCTCGGCGACCCGCCCCTGCGACACCAGGGACACCCCGAGCTCGCTCACCGCGCAGAGCTCGAGGTCGGTGTCGTCGTACCGGCGGGCCAGAGTCTTCGCCTCCAGTGCCCAGCTGGCGGCCTCGACCGGTGAGCCGGAATCGTTGGCCAGGAAGGCCCGGCACAGGTGCACCCAACCCGCGACCTCCTCGAGACCGTGCTCCTGCACCAGGCTCGCGGCCCGCCGGCTCCAGCCTTGCGCGACGACGTCGCTTCCCAGGCTCATGCGGTAGGACAGGCACAGGTAGACGGCGGTCACCACCGCCGGCTGCGGCTGTCGGCTGCGCTGGTAGGCGGCGAAAGCCCGCTCCCACAGCCGCAACGACTCCTCGACGCGGCCCAGCCACCACTGCGCCACGCCGAGCCCGAACAGCGCCTCGGGAGCGGGTTCCCGCTCGACCTCGCGCAGGAGTGCCTCGCGGGCCTCGGTCCAGTGGCCGGCCTGGAGGGCCTGCTGACCGGCGCTGACGGGGGCGCCATCCACATCGTCATCGTAGGGCGGTCGTCGTCTTGCAGAGGGCGACCAGACGTCAACCGATACCTGATCGAGGGTGCACCGATGAGTTCCCCGGCGTCGGGTAGTCGGTACAGGCAAGAACCGATTCGCGAAACGGTACGTACCCAGCAGTGACTCACCGATGCACCAGTCGCCACCCCCGGAAATCTCCGGTCGATGCCCGGCCCGAGCGGGGACGGCGACACGCAGTCACTGGTACGCCGTCATTCGGCGGTCGACGCCCGACCGCCGACGGCGAACCGTTCAGCTTCGGCCATCGGAAGTTGGTCGCCAGTCACCCGGCGTCATGCCGGCTCCGCACCGCCGCGGCCACCACCTCCGCGGCCACCACCGACACCGCGCAAGCCACCCCGCACACCACGGCCGACAGGCGGACGGCCCGCTGGATGTCCGCGACGTCGGGGGGCGGGCCTTCGCCCAGGGTGCCGCGGTCCTCGACCGTGCTGCCGTAGGTGTTGACGCCGCCGAGCGTTCGGCCAAGGGCGCCGGCGAACGCCGCCTCGACCGGTCCCGCGTTCGGGCTCGGATGCCGGCCGGCGTCCCGTCGTACCGCCCGCACCGCGGTGGCGGTCGTCCCGCCCACCGCGGGCGCGGCCGCGGCGGCGATGACCGCGGACAGCCGGGCCGGCAGCAGGTTGGCCAGGTCGTCCAGCCGGGCGGCGGCCCAGCCGAACCGCTCGTAACGGTCCGACCGGTGGCCGATCATCGCATCCAGGGTGTTGACGGCGCGGTAGCCGATCAACCCAGGGGTACCGGCCAGCGCCCCCCACAGCAGCGGAGCGACCACCGCATCGGAGGTGTTCTCCGCCAACGACTCCACGCACGCCCGGGCGATGCCGTCCGGGTCCAGGGCGTCGGGATTGCGCCCGACCAGATGCGTGATCCGGTGTCGGGCGGCGGCCAGGTCGCCCGACTCGAGCAGCCCGCGGACCGTGACGGCCTCGCGCCGCAGCGAGCGTCCGCCGAGCACCGCCCAGGTGGCGGCCGCGGTCACGGCGGTCCGGGCGATCGGCGTGCCGCGGGTGGCCCGATCGGCCAGCACCCCGCCGGCGACGATCATCCCCGCCAGCGCCAGAGTGTGCAGCACGCCGACGGCCCGGGAATCGCGATAGCTGCGCCTCTCCACCGTCGCAGCCAGCCGGCCGAACCCGGCCACCGGATGCCATCGGCGCGGGTCCCCCAGCAGCAGGTCGGCGCCGAAACCGAGCAGCAGGCCGAGCGGTCGGGCCGCCACGGATCCGACCCGCATGCCGCCTCCCGCTCCGTCGCCTCTTGCCGGCGCCCCTCGCCGGCACCTTCGCCGTCGACCTCGGTCCGCAGACGGTGTCCGCCGACTATTCCAGGGACTGCCCAGGCAGCGGCCGGCGCGCTACGGTCAGGGGACAAGTCGAGGGGAGCGGCACATGATCGAACCGAGCACCCGCTTCGTCGGCGGTCCGGTCCAGTCGACCGCCGCCCGGCTGTCCGACCGTTCGGTGAAGTTCCTGGTCGGCACCGTCGTCGACTACGCGGGCGTCATCCGGGCGAAAGGCGTTCCGGTCGCCCGGTTCCCGGCCTTCGTGGAGGCCGGGATGGGCGCGTCCCCCTCCTGGCTGGTGTTCTGCGCGGACATGGGCATCGCGTTCACCCCCGACTTCGGGGTGATCGGCGACCTGCGACTGCGCATCGACCCGACCGCCGCAACGATCCTGGAACACGGGGTGGCCTGGGCGCCCGCCGACTTCCATCAGCAGGACGGCTCCCGATTCGAAGGCTGCCCGCGCCGACGGCTGCAGCAGGTCGTCGCCGCGCTGGCCGATGCCGGGCTCACCGCACGGACCGGCGCCGAACTGGAGTTCGTGCTCACCCAACGAGACGGGACAGCCCGCGTCGGCCCGTCCTGGCAGGGGTATGGCGTCCGTCCCGTGCTCGACGTCGCGCCGTTGCTGGCCGACCTGACGGAGAGCCTCGACCACGCGGGCATGCCCGCCGAGCAGTTGCACGCCGAGTACGGGATCGACCAGTTCGAGATTTCACTACCGCCCGCCGATCCGGTCACCACCGCCGACCGGACCGTGCTGGCCCGCATCCTGATCGGCTTGGCCGCCGCGAGACATGGCCTGGGCGTGTCGTTCTCACCGGTTCCGTTCGCCGGCGGGGCGGGCAGCGGCGCGCACCTGCACCTGTCGGTGGCGGACGCGGACGGGTCGTTGCTGTCCGGCGGCCCCGGACCGCACGGGCTCACCGAAGCGGGTCAGGCGGCGATCGCCGGCCTGATCGCCGGGCTTCCCGACGTGCAGGGGGTCCTGGCCGGTTCGGTGCTGTCGCCGTGGCGGCTCAAGCCGGGGAACTGGGCAGGGGCGTTCGCCTGCTGGGGGCTGGAAAACCGCGAGGCAGCGATCCGGCTGGTCGCCGCGAGCCAGGGCGCTCCGCACGGCGCGTCGGCCGAGGTCAAGATCATCGACGGGAGCGCCAACCCCTACCTGGCCGGGGCCTGCGTGCTCGGCCTCGCCCTCGACGGCATCCGACGCCACCTCGAGCTGCCGCCTGAAGTCACGGTGAACCCGACGGAACTGCCGGCCGTGCAGCAGACCGCCATGGCCCTGGCGGGCGACCAGGCCACCGCCCTTGATGCGCTGGACCGCTCGACCCTGGCCCGGGAACTGCTCGGCGACCTCATCGTGGACGGCACCCTGGCGGTGCGCCGGTACGAGCAGCGCACCTTCGGCGACGCGGCCCCCGACGAGGTGGCGGCGGCGTTCCGGATGGCGTTCAGCGGGTGACCGTCGCATTCCTGGACGGCCTCCCGGATATCCCGGACGAACTGGCGCACGCGCTGTCCGAGCCGCTGATCGACCATCACGTGCACGGCTGCTTCACCATCGACCTGGACCGGGCCGGGTTCGAGGAGGCGCTCAACGAGGCGTCGCCGGACCCGATCCCACCGTTCATGTCGCAGTTCGACAGTCAGCTCGGGTTCGCGGTGCGCCGGTGGTGCGCACCACTGCTGGGTCTGACACCGTCGGTCGCCGCCGATGGCTACTGGCGACGACGGGCGGACCTCGGCTCGGTGGGTGCCGCGCGGGCGCTGCTGCCCTCGGCCGGGGTGTCGGACTGGTTGGTGGACACCGGTTTCGCCGCGGACCGGCTGTGCCGACCGGATGCTCTGGCGGCGTGGTCGGGTGGGACGGCGGCCGAGGTGCTGCGGTTGGAGTCGCTCGCCGAGACCCTGCTCGCGGCGGGCGTGCGGCCCGGCGAGTTCGCGGATGCGTTTCGGGGGCGGCTCGCCGCCCGCGGGACCGGGGTGGTGGCCGCCAAGACGATCGCCGCCTACCGGTGCGGCTTCGACATCGACTGGAGCCGGCCCACCGACACCGACGTGGCGCGGGCGGTCGCGGCATGGTCCGCCGCGGACACACCCCGGCTCACGTCACCGGCGCTGGTGGCGTTCGGTGTGCACGCCGCCGCCGACGCGGGACTGCCCATCCAGATCCACGTCGGGCTGGGCGACCGCGACCTGGATCTGCGGCGCGCCGACCCGTTGCTGCTGGTGCCGCTGCTGAACCGCCTCCCCCCGGTTCCGGTGCTGCTGCTGCACTGCTACCCGTTCCACCGCGAGGCCGGCTACCTGGCCCAGGCCTTCGACGGCGTGCACATGGATGTGGGACTTGCGGTCAACCACCTCGGCGTGCGGTCGGTCGAGCTGCTCGCCGAGTCGCTGGAGCTGGCCCCGTTCGCCAAACAGTTGTATTCGTCGGATGCCTGCGGACCGCCGGAGTATCATCTGCTCGGCGCCGTGTTGTGGCGGCGGGGTATGGCCCGGGTGCTGGGACGGTGGGTGTCCGAGGGCGACTGGTCCCTGGTCGACGCGGTGCGGGTGGTGCGGATGATCGGTGCCGGGAACGCCGCCCGGGTGTACCGGCGGTAGCGTCGCACCGTGACCGCGACCCGCACCCTCGTCACCGGCGGGGTGCGATCCGGCAAGTCCCGCATCGCCGAGGAACTGCTGGCCGCCGAGCCCACGGTGGCGTACGTGGCGCCCGGGCCGGTCCCCGACCGCTCCGTCGACGCCGAGTGGGCCGACCGGATCGAGGCGCACCGGGCCCGACGCCCCGACCACTGGCGGACCGTCGAGACCACCGATCTGGCAGCAGTTCTCGAGTTCGAGTCGGGCGCGGTGCTGATCGACTGTCTGGGCACCTGGGTGGCGGCGGTGGTGGACGGCCTTGGCACCTGGGATGTTCGGTTGGCCGAGTGGCAGCAGGAGTTCGACGCGCACCTCGACCGGCTGGAGGGGGCGTGGCGAGCCGCCCCGGGTCCGCTGGTGGCGGTGACCAACGAGGTCGGCTGGTCCGTGGTGCCGGAGCACCGCTCCGGACGGACGTTCAGGGACCTGCTCGGCCGGGTGAACCAGCGGATCGCCGCGGCCAGTGACGACGTGCTGCTGGTCGTCGCCGGGCGCGTCCTGCGGCTCTGAGCTGATCTGATCTGAGCGGACCCGATCGCCTCCCGGCGAATCCATTTGCCACATTCCGCCCTGTTTCGGCCGAACGAAGGGCGGGATGTGGCAAATCGATCGATTCCGGGCCGACGCCGCGTGGGGAGGAGGCAGTGTCGGAGGTCGTCCGTAGGGTGCACGGCATGACCGATCAGCGGATCGACGACCCGGCCGTCGGGGTGACCGGGCCGGGCTTCACCGACGTCGACCGGCTCCGCCTGTTCGCCTTCACCGCGGCCGAGAAGAGCACCACCTACCTGTGGGTGCTGCGGGCGATGGAACGCAGCCGGGCGAACTACATGGTGCTGCAGCATGCCGCCGAGGTGGCCGCGTCGATGGCCGCGCTCCGGCTGGAGCATCCGCGGGACGTCGTCCCCGTGCTGTCCGCCGAGGAGGTCACCCCGTTGCTCGACCAGCTTTTCGCCTGGCAGATCCTGGACCGCAGCTACGACGGCGCCCGCGCGGCGACGTTGGCCGAGTACCGCAACCGGCACTACGTGTACCAGTTCAACCAGGCCGGGTACCGGGCCTACCGGGCGGTCGAGGACGTGCTGGGGGCCCGTCTCGACGACGCCACGCTGTCCCGGCTGGTGCTGCCGGAGCTGCTGTCCGACCTGGCCGACCTGGCCGCGGCGAACCGGGACGGCGACTCGGAGCTGGTCTATCGCAAGCTGAGCCGGTTGGATTCGGTGCTGAACGAGATGGCCGAGCGGGCCGCCCGGTTCTACCTGATGCTGTCGGACCTGTCCAAGAGCACCGAGACCAGCGCCGACGTGTTTCTGGCGCACAAGGACGCGTTGATCGCGCACCTGCGGGAGTTCTCCTCCGAGTTGGCCCGGTACGCGCCGCGGCTGGCGGCGGCGGTCCGAACGGTTCAGGAGACCGGGGTGGATCGCCTGGTCGAGTTGGCCGCCGAGGCCGACGAGCGGATCTTCCGCAGCCCGGCCGACCGGCTGCACGACTGGCAGCAACGCTGGTCCGGGTTGGAGCACTGGTTCGTGGCCGTCCCCGGCGAGACCGCCCGCAGCGAGGCCGACCGCCTGCAGGACGCCACCATCAGCGCAGTGGCCGCGGTGCTCGCGCTGCTACGTCGGGTCACCGAGGCCCGGCTCGGCGGGGTGAACCGGGAGAGCCAGCTGCGGCACCTGGCCGCCTGGTTCGTGGCCACCCCCGACGTGCCGTCGGCGCACGCGTTGTTCGCAGCGGCGTTCGACCTGAGCCGGCCGCGGCACGTCGGCGTCGTGCACCCGGACCCGGAGCTGATCCCCACCCGGCGCACCTGGTGGGAGGCGCCACCGGTCGAACTGTCCCGCACCCTGGTCGAGTCCGGCAAGCAGGCCAGCCCCGGACCGCCGGCCCGGCTCGACCGCAACGAGGCCGGTCGCCGGCGGATGCGGGACGCGCAGCTGGCCGACCGGCTGGCCCGCGCCGAGGCCGCCCGATCGCTCGCCGGGTCCCCGATCGAGGGACGCACCCTCTCGGAGGAGGAGACCGCGCTGTTGTTCTCCCTGCTGGACGTCGCACTGGGCGCGAGGGTCCCGGTGTCCGGGCGGGTTCCGGCCACCGGTTCCACGCTGGGGGTGCGGATGACGCTGACCCCCGGCGACACGTCCACCGCGGTGGAAACCGTCCGTGGCGTGCTGCGCCTGGACCGGATGGCCCTGACCGTCACGACCGCCGGCGGCGACCGGGTGGGTGGTGCCCGGTGAGCACCCCGATCAGTACGGTGCCGCCACTGGACCGGGCCGCCTACCAGCGGGCCGCCCGGGTGCTGCTCACCTGGCCGTTGATTACCCGGTCCTACCCGAACGCCGAGGCGCTGCCGCTCGTCCGCCGCTGGGCCGGTCCGCTGCGCGAGGATGTGGCCGACCTGTTCGGGTACCGCCTCGAGCTGACACCGACCACCGCGCGGCTGTCCCGGGTGCGGGACGCGTTCGACGCAACACAGCCCGCCCTGGCCGGCGCCCAACTGGACCGGCCGTTCGACCGGCGCCGCTACGCCTACCTGTGCCTGGCGCTGGCGGTGCTGGGCCGCGCCGGCACCCAGATCGCGTTGTCCGAGTTGGCCGAACGGGTGGCCACCGAGACCGAGCGGATCGACGGACTGGAGTTGTCCCTGGATCGGCAGCCCGACCGGGCCGGATTCGTCGACGCGGCCGGCTGGCTGGAATCGCGCGGGGCGGTCCGGCTGGCCGACGGCAGCGCCCGCCGCTGGGTCGACGACCCGTCGGCCGGTGAGGCGCTCTACGACATCGACCGGGACGTGCTGCGCGCGCTGTACCGGCCCGCGCCCGTGCTGCAGCACGTCAGCACGGCCCGGGCGCTGCTGCACCGGCCGCAGGGAGTCAGCAGGGACACGCTGCGCCACGAGTCGGCGCAGCGGGTACGCCGGGCACTTGTGGAGCGTCCCGTCGTCTACTACGCCGACCTGGACGCCGCCGACCGCGGCATGCTGCGCAATCCCGGCCCGGCCGCCGAGGTCGCCGAACTGTCCGGCCTGGCCGTCGAGCGCCGCAGCGAGGGCGTTGCCCTGCTGGATGTGTCGGGGATGTTCTCGGACCGCCGGTTCCCCGGTCCGGGTACCCGCGCACAGGTCGCCCTGCTGCTGGTCAACCGGATCGCCGACCGGGTGCTGGATCCGGATGCGGCCGAGCTGACCGCGCTCGCCCCCGACCCGGCCCGCGACGAGCGATGGGTGCAGGCCCTTGATGCGTCGATGCCGCGGGCGGACCTGATCACCCAGCTGGCCGACGACCCGGCCGACGACCCTACTGACGACTCGGCCGATGACCGCGCCGACGACCCCGCCGACGACTCGGCCGACGACGAGGCAGCCGCGCCCGAATACCCGCTGGTGGAGGACGGCTGGCTACGCTCCACGCTGGCCGAGCTGATCGACAGCTACGGCTCGGCCCTGTCTGCCGGCCTGGTGGCCGACCCGGATCGGCTGCTGGACTCCGCGCTGGAGCTGCTGGAGGAACTGTCCATGGTGATCCGGGTGCCCGGCGGTGTCCTGGCTCGGCCGCTGCTGGCTCGCTATCGCAACGCGGTGGTGTCGGTGCGGCCCGGCCCACGAACCGCCGGCCTGTTCGAGATGGAGGGCTGACGATGGCCACCAAGGTGCCGCAGTCCGGGGTGACCGAATCCGCCGCCACAGCACGCACCGGCCGGTTCCGGCCGACCCGCTGCGGCGTGGTCAACCTGTGGGACTACCGCGACGACGAGTTCGTCTTCGCCGATGGCCGGCTGGTGCTGCGCGGACCGAACGGGTCCGGCAAGACGAAGGCGCTGGAGGTGCTGTTCCCGTTCGTCCTCGACGGACGGATCGAGCCGCGCCGGCTGAACCCGTTCGCCGGCGACGAGCGGACCATGAAGTCGAACCTGCTCTACCGCGGCCAGGAGGCCGCGTACGGGTACGTGTGGATGGAGTTCCGCCGCGACGGCACGCCGGACCCGGAGTCCGACCAGCCGGTGCCCGGCGGTGAGGTGGTGACGATCGGCGCCGGACTGCGCGCGCACCGGCACAACGAGCGGGTCAGCCGCTGGTATTTCGTCGTCGACGGCCAGGTCGGCCGTGACTTCTCCGTGCTCGGTGCCGACGACAGGCCACTGACCAAGCGGCAGCTGGCGGCCGAACTGGAGCCGCTGCCCGCGACGATCACCGAGCGGCCGTCGGAGCACCGGACCGCCGTGGACTCCCGGCTGTTCGGGCTGGGCATCGGCCGGTACGAGCAGCTGATCACCCTGATGCTCACGCTTCGTCGCCCGCAGCTGGCGAAGAACCTCGACCCCAA
>JBIOVW010000114.1:0-2497 GCA_044867945.1 Nakamurella sp.
CCCACGATCCGGCCTCAACATCGGCCGGCGCCATCGGGCAGGTATCGTGGGACCCGGGATCCGGTGACTGCTGTGACCGAAGCACTGAGCGCGACCGACAGGTGGACGGTGCCGACGACGTTCTGGCACCGGCTCGACGACGGCCGGACGCAGTGCGACGTGTGCCCGCGGGCCTGCCGGCTGCACGAGGGTCAGCGTGGGCTGTGCTTTGTCCGCGGCCGGGTCGGCGACCGGATCGTGCTGTCCTCCTACGGCCGGTCCAGCGGATTCTGTGTCGATCCGGTCGAGAAGAAGCCACTGAACCATTTCCTGCCGGGCACACCGGTGCTCTCCTTCGGCACCGCCGGATGCAACCTGGCGTGCCGGTTCTGTCAGAACTGGGACATCTCCAAGTCGCGGGAGATCGACACGCTCGGCCGGTCGGCGACACCGGAGGAACTCTCCGACGCCGCGCAGGCGTTGGGTTGCCGCAGCATCGCCTTCACCTACAACGATCCGACGGTGTTCCTGGAATACGCGATCGATGTGGCGAAGGCCTGCCGACCGCGCGGCATCAAGTCGATCGCGGTCACCGCCGGATACATCGAACCCGCGGCCCGGGCGGAGCTATACGCGCACATGGACGCCGCGAACGTGGACCTCAAGGCGTTCACCGACGAGTTCTACCGCAAGGTGTGCGCGGCTCGGCTCGCTCCGGTGCTGGACACACTCAGATACCTGCGCTACGAAACCCGGGTCTGGTTCGAGATCACCACGCTGCTCATTCCGGGACGCAACGATTCCGACCAGGAGATCACCGACGAGGTCGAATGGATCAGGGACAATCTGGGACGCGATGTACCGCTGCATTTCTCCGCGTTCCATCCTGACTTCAAGATGCTCGATGTTCCGCACACCCCGGCGCGCACCTTGGCCCGGGCACGGCGGATCGCCCTCGACGGTGGGCTGCGCTTCGTCTACACGGGGAATATCCACGACGTCGACGGCGGCACCACCTTCTGCCCCGGCTGCGGCGCCGCGGTTGTCGTCCGGGATTGGTACGACATCCGTCGCTACGAGTTGACCGGCACCGGCGCGTGCCTGCACTGCGGGACCGACCTGCCGGGTGTGTTCGACGGGGGCGCCGGCAGCTGGGGTCGACGGCGCCTCCCGGTCACGCCGGGACGCCCGGCGCGATGAGGTGGCGCACCGGCCGCGGGGCCGAACGTCGTGCCGCGGTGGCCGGGTCCTTCTATCCGTCCGATGCCGGTGAGCTTCGCCGGGCCGTCGACCGGATGCTCGCCGAGGCACCTGCCGCCGTCGACGCGAGGATCCCGGTCGCGCTGATCGCGCCGCACGCCGGCTACCACTACTCGGGCGCCGTGGCCGCGTCGGCCTACGCGCAGTTGTCCGCGGGCCGTCACGGGGTTCGCCGGGCGATCGTCCTCGGGCCGGCCCATTTCGTCCCCGTACCGACGATCGCGGTGCCTACTGCGGCGACGTTCGTGACGCCGCTCGGTCCGGTGCCCGTCGACACCCGGATGTGCGATCGGATCGTCGACCTCGGTCTGGCCTCGCGGACGGACGAGCCGCACCTGCCCGAGCATTCGATCGAGGTCCAGATCCCGTTCCTGCAGCGGACATTGGGGGTCGGCTGGGAACTGGTGCCGATCGTTGTCGGCGCCGCCGGGGAGCCGGCGGTGGCCGACGTGCTGGACCTGCTGGTCGGCGAGGGTGGGCTGGTGGTGTGCAGCACCGACCTGTCCCACTACCTGACGCTCGAGCAGGCCCGGGTCCGCGACCGCCGGACCGCGGCCGCGATCGTCGGCCGGGACATCGAGGCGATCGGACCTCACGACGCGTGCGGCGCCGCACCGCTACGCGGACTGCTGCGCTGGTTGGATCACCGCGCGGTCGTGGTCGAGCAACTCGACCTGCGGACGTCGGCCGACACCGTCGGCGACCCGGCGAGGGTGGTCGGGTACGGCGCGTTCGTGGTGCGGCGGTAGGCGGTACTGAACAATCCGGCTCCTTCGCCGGATCCGCGTGCCCAACATCTGACCACGGCCGGTCAAGCACCGCCGCCGAGCGGGACCCGATGGCCGGTCTGCCGGCGCCAGGCCTGGAAGCCACCGACGAGATCGGTGGCCAGGCGCAGTCCGAGGTCGAGCAGGGTGGCCGCGGCGAGGCTGGAGCTGTAGCCCTCGTTGCAGATCACGATGATCCGATGCCCGTGGTCGGTGATCCGTGGATGGCGGTGGGCGCAGGTCGGGTCGAGTCGCCACTCCAGCACGTTGCGGTCGATGACGAGTGCGCCGGGCATCGCCCCGTCCCTCGTCCGCTGCTCGACCGGGCGGATGTCCACGAGGATGGCACCGGCGGCGGCCTCCGCCGCCAGATCTCCCGGGCCCACCCGGTCCAGCCGAGCTTGTGCCGCCGCGAGCAGCTCGTCGATGGTCGTCATTCCGCCGCCCTGAACGTGATGATCATTTCCTTCACCGATCCAGTGTGGGGGTCG
>JBIOVW010000115.1:0-2222 GCA_044867945.1 Nakamurella sp.
ATCGCTGGTCTGAGCGACGATTGGCGGTCGCATATGGCCTTGATGATCGCCCTAGCCCGCAAACAGGCTGAGGTGTCTTCGTCAAAGGTGACATCGAACTCGTAAACCGCCCCTAGCACTACAGCGCGGGTTCACGGATAGCCGATGAACACGTTATCGGGAGGGACTCCGATGACGGAACAGGAAATCGCCCGGCTCGGGCCGGCCTTCGGCGCGTACCTGAGCCGGTACCGCGGGTGCTTTCGGCAGAGGCGGACGGCCGCCCACTTCGACAACTACTGCCGGGGACTCCTGTCCGACCTGCCCCGCAAGTCGGTCGAGCCAATGGCCCTGGCCTGCGGGACGGCCGTCCGCACCCTGCAGGAGTTCCTGACCACGGCGGCCTGGGACTTCGCCCAGGTGCGCGACCTGCACCAGCGGCGGCTGGCCGAGGCCCTGGCCGGGCTGCCGGCCGACCGGCTCGGGACCGTCGGGGTGATCGACGAGACGAGCCGCGCCAAGAAGGGGGACCAGACGCCCGGGGTCCAACGGCAGTACCCGGGGTGTGCGGGCAAGGTGGAGAACGGGATCGTCACCGTCCACGTGGCGGTGGCCAGGGGCCGGTTCAAGGCCCTCCTGGACGCCGACCTGTACCTGCCGGCGGGGTGGGACGCGGACCGCGAGCGCTGCCGGGCCGCCGGCATCCCGGACGCCGTCCGGTATCGGCCGAAGTGGCGGATCGCCCTGGAGCAACTGGCCCGGCTGGAAACGAACGGGGTCGCGTTCGACTGGCTGACGTTCGACGAGGGGTACGGGGCCCAGGTGCCGATGCTCCGGGTCCTGAACCTGGCGGGGCAGCGGTTCGTGGCCGAGGTCCCGACCTCGTTCGCGGTCCGGTCGTCGGCCGACGCCCCGGCCCGGCGGGCCGACGACCGGCTGCCGGCCGGGCGGGCCGGGCCCTGGCCGCGGTTCCGGCTGGCCCGGCAGACCCAACGCGACCAGGTGTGGCGGGCCAAGGCCGCCCGAGTGTGGGCGGCCGGCCGGTGGCAGCGGCTGGTCGCCGCGATCAACGAGGGGACTGGGGAGGTCAAGTACTTCCTGACCAACGCCCTCACCGCCCGCCTGGGCCGGGTCCTCCGGGTGGCCTTCTGCCGGTGGCACGTGGAGCACGTGTTCCGGCTGGCCAAGTCGGAAGCCGGGTTGATGCACTACGAGGGGCGGGACTACACCGGACTGATGCGGCACCTGGTCCTCGGCCTGGTCGTGCTGGGTTTCGTGGCCCTGCACACCGAGCGGCTGCGGGGGGGAAAACCCGCTGCTGACGCTGGAGCAGGTGTGCCGGGCCCTGAACGCGAGATGTCAGGCCCTGTTCCGCCGGCGGCGCGGGGTCCCGGAGGTCCCGCACACGAGTGCGGTGATCCGGTACCATCAGCGGCGTAACGCCGAGGCCGCCCGGTGTCACCGGAAGCGGCGGCACCGATGTATCATCTAAACCCGCGCTGTAGTGTTAACGCACCTTTATTTCAAAGTCGTCCACCCCGGTCGCGGCCGCCAGGTTCGAGACGAAGAGCGTCGGCACCTTGACCGTCACCCGGCCGATGGCCACGTCCGCGTACACCCCGAACTTGTCGTCGGCGTTGTCCGCGTCCACGCTCGCCAGCGTCACCGCCCCGACCTGGGCCGCGATCAGCGAGCTGTTCCGGAACCCGCCCGCCGGGGCCGTCGCCCGGAACGTCCCGATCCAGCCGGTCGGGTCGAACGCCCCATTCCCTTCGTCGTCTCCCGCGTAACCGGCGTAGAGCTGGCTGTTCCAGAACGACCGGACCGTCACCGTCCCGACCCGGCCGCCCACCTCGATCCGGGCCCCGTCCGCCGTGCCCAGGACGTTCAAGACGCCCAGCGACGGCTTGAGCGGGTCGACGCCCACGCCCGACACCCGCAGGCCGCCGGACATCGCCCCGCGGACCGTCATCTTGCCGACACTCGCGGCGTCGAACTGGCTGTTGACGAAGGACCCGAACCGGGCCGCCTGCACCCGGCCGGTGACGGCGATCCGGGCCCCGTCCGCCGCCCCGCCGACCCACAGCGACCGCACGGCCGGCACGCCGGTCAGCAGGCCGACGCCGTCCACGTCGACCGTGCCGCCGAAGTTAGTGCGAACTCGCAGCGAGCCGATGCTCGGGGACTCGA
This sequence comes from Nakamurella sp., assembly GCA_044867945.1. Lineage (GTDB taxonomy): Bacteria > Actinomycetota > Actinomycetes > Mycobacteriales > Nakamurellaceae > Nakamurella. The sequence goes on from JBIOVW010000115.1 coordinate 2,170, forward strand.
TCCGGCCGTCGCCGAACGAGCCGACGTTGAACCCGGCCAGCGGGGCGGTCATC
>JBIOVW010000116.1:0-13575 GCA_044867945.1 Nakamurella sp.
GCCGACGGCACCAGCAGCTACGTGACGATGATGCAGATCACCGGGAATCTGGAGGGCCGCAGCGGCAGCTTCGTGCTGACCGGCTCCGGCACCTACGACGGCACCACCGCGACCGGCGAGTCGCGGATCGTCCCCGGCTCGGGGACCGATGGCCTGACCGGCATCACCGGCACGGCCAGCAGCACATCGACCCATGCGGACTACCCGTTCATGCCGCTCGCCCTGCACTACGACCTGGATTGACCGAGCTCGACCGGACCGCCAACGTGCTGGGCGCCCTGGCGGGCACCGTGACCGACCAGAGCGCCGCCGCGATGCTGGCCGCCGTCGACCTGCCGGCCAAGGGCTCGGCCTCGGGATCATCCTCGGCCCTGGCCGCATTGTCATCGATCGCCGAGTTTCTGGGCACCCCGAGCGTCGACCAGGTTCGCCGGGTGCTCGGACTCACCCCGTCCGGGGCGGTCCGGCTGATCGATCGGCTGGAGGCCGACGGCCTGGTCACCCGTGGTCCGGGTGCCGACGGCCGATCCCGGGCGATCGCGTTGACCGATCGCGGCGCGGCCGCGGCGGCCGCGCTGGCCCGAGCCAGACGCGACGTGCTGACGACCATGCTCGACGGGTTCACCCCCGAGGAGCTGGTCACCTTCCACGGGATGCTGGGTCGCGTGATGCGCAATGCCGTGCACGCCAAGTCCGGCGGCGCCTGGATCTGCCGGATGTGCGATCTGACCGCCTGCCGACGCGCGCAGGGTCACTGCCCGGCAGCGACCGCGGCGGCGGCGAAGTACCCGTGACGCCGGCGCCGGTAGATCAGCGGGGCTGGATGCCGCGCCGCGACGGACGGGACACCCGTGGATCGATCCGGCCGGCGAAGACCTGGGCGGCCGAGGCCAGGATCAGTACCCCGGCGATGAGGGTCAGCCACGGGCCGAACCCGGCCGACGTCTCCCCCGCCTCGAACACCGACGCGTCACCCGGATCGATCGCCCGCCACAGCCCGAACCCCAGGCAGACCAGGCCGCACAGGCTCAGCACCGCCGCGGTGATCCGGTGCGGTCGGCGACCCTCCGGCAGGTACACCATGATCACGAACCCGGCGACCGCGGCGAGCACACCGAACACCAACCCGATCAAGCCGGGCCGATAGGTGCCGACCCCGTCGAGCACGTCGTTGAGGTTCGTGCCGGCGATCTGGCTGCTCCCGGTGATCCCGCCCCACCCGGTGATGGACGTCGTCCCGCCGTCCGCGGTGTCCGTGGTGAGCCACACCAGGAAGGTGGCGACGAATGCCAGCAGCCCGCCGACCATGGCCAGGGCGCCGATCCAGACGCGGACGGTCCGGGAGGTTTCGACGACGCGCACCCCCGCACGCTAGTCGGCCTATCCTGACCGACGTGCCCGGCCATTCGAGTCCCGTGCCCGTGGGATCCGTCCGAACCGTCCGAACCGGCGACCCGGTGGTCGCGGTGACACTGCACGGCGTGGCGCATTCCGACGACCTGGCCGTCCAGGCCTTCGCCCGGCACCTGTCCGCCACGGCCGGTGCCCGCGGGCGCGACGGAGCGCAGATCATCGCCGGAATGCGGGCGTTCCTGGAGGGCAAGCCCCACCTGCTGCCTGATCCGCCGTGGTCGGAGCCACCGGCGACGGGTGACCGGGCGGTAAAGCTGCTGGCCGTCGCGGCAGGCTGCACCGACGACGACATCGCTCGGGCGCGCCGGGCCGCCCGGCACGACCTCGCCCGCTCCGCCTGGATCCTGGACCCGGCCGACGGGTTCGAGGAGCTGCTCGCGCTGCTCGCCGGCCGGACCCGCCTGGTGGTGGTCGCGGACCGCGACGACCCGGCCACCGGCCCCGTGCTGGACGCGCTGGAACTGGCCGACCGGGTCGTCCTGGTCGACGACCGAACCGGGCCGATCGTCGACGGGCCGGCACTGCTGATCGACGGCACCTGGGCTCCGCGGCTGGCCCAGGCCCGCGCCGCCGGGCACACCACCGCGCTGGTCGATCGGTTCGGCGCCGATGCCGGCGAACCCGACCTGCGCGCCCGGGACCTGCCCGGGCTGCTCCCGGGCATCGCTGCCTGGCTCGACGAGCTGTCGACGACAACCGGACGGCCCGCATGACGGACACCGGCTGGCAGACCCCGGACGGCCGGCCGTCGGAGCAGCCGACCTACGTCCTGGCGCATCTGTCCGACCCCCACCTGACCGCGCCTGGCGTGACGTACAACCGGGTGCTGGACGCCGACGCGGCCCTCGACCGGGCCATCGCCGTTCTGCGCACCGCCCGGGCGGACGGCCGGGCACCGGACGCCGTCGTGCTGTCCGGCGACCTCACCGACACCGGCCACCCGGACGCCTACCGCCGCCTGCGGGAGGCCGTCGAGCCGCTCGGCTGTCCGATCGTGTATGCCACCGGCAACCACGACGTGCGCGTCGAATTCCACCGCCACCTGCTCGGCCGGGACGAGGCCGGCCCGATCCTGCAGGTCCACCGCATCGACGGGCTGCGCATCCTGACGCTGGACTCGACGATTCCCGGTGCCGGACACGGTCGCCTGACCGAGGAGCACCTGGCCGCGCTGGCCGCCGAACTCGACGAACACGCGCCGGACGGCACCATCGTGGTGTTGCACCACGCCCCGCTGCCGCCGCCGTCACCGCTGCTGAGCTACTTCGCCCTTGAGTCCGCGTCCCGATCCGCCCTCCGCGACTGCGTCCAGGGCACGGACGTCCGGCTGATCCTGGCCGGGCACCATCACCTGTCCCGGTCGGGGATGCTCGGTCGGGTTCCCGTGGCGGTGGCCGGCTCGACCACGATCCGCACCGACCCGCTGGCCCCGATCGACCACGAGCGGACATGGGCCTGCGGCGCGTTCAACCTGGTGCAGGTGTATCCGGACACCATCACGGTGTCGGTGATCCCGGTCGACGGTGCGGATCGGGTGTTCGACCTGGACGGGGACGGCTGCCAGGAGGTGATCGACGCTCATCCGATCGGGTGAGCGTCAACGCGCCGGATGCACCGTCTGCCGGCCGGTCACCGAGTAGGTGGCGATCCGGATCCAGTGGTTCCGCTCGACCAGGTCGGCCCACGGCCACACCCCGATCCGGTTGAGCCGCCCGATCTCCTCGGTGTCCTCGACCGTGCTCGCGCTCCCGCGGACCAGCACGCTCCAGCCGGTTCGGCGGTCCGCGTCGAACCCGTCGACCTCGAAGGCCACCCGTAGGCCGGAGTCCCCGGCCAGCAGCTTGGAGCCCGGGGCGGTCCGGAAGACGATCGACTCCCCGTCGACCGCGTGGTTGACCGGCAGGATGATCGGGTCGCCCTGGCTGACGAAGGCGATGCGGCCCACCCGGGCGCCGCGCAGGCGGTCGTAGCACTCGTCGCGGGTGAGTACGCCCATCCCCGAATGGTCCAGTGGCAGGCTTGTCGACATGGTCCGAGCCTGCCGCACTCCGGGTGACCCGGCCAGGGCAGAACGGCCCGAAAGCATCAACCTCAAGTTGAACTAGAGGCTTGACAGGGCCGGGAACGCGAGCACCAGCCAACATCCCGCGAGCAGGCACGGCCCGAACGGGATCGCCGACCCCAGGGACAACCGGCGGGCGGCCAGGCCGAGCACCGCCACCGCCGCGCCCAATCCGAACGCGAGCATCAACCACCAGAGCACCGCGGCGACCGACGCGTATCCGGTGGTCAATGCCAAGGTCGGCACCAGCTTGACGTCGCCCAGCCCCATCGACCGGGGCAGCAGCGCCGCCAGGCCCCAGAAAACGCCGGTGACGACCACGGCAGCGGCCGCGGCGGTGGCCACACTCCCGGACGCCGGCGCGAGCAGCCAGGTGAGCACCAGCAGGCCGGCCGTGATCGGGATCGCCGGCAGGGTCAGCGCGTCCGGCAGCCGATGGGCAACGACGTCGACGGCCCCGAGGGTGACCACGAGCAGCCCGACCCAGACCACCACAGCGACCGCAGCGGACGGCCAGACCGCCAAGATTCCGATGCCGGTGAGGACCGCGCACGCCAGCTCGAGCACCGGCGGCCGGATCACCACGCCCCGCCGCATCCGGGCGAGCAGCCGCCGGGCAGCCCACCCGGCGAACCCACCGGCCAGCACACCGACGGCGACCGGGATCAGCATGCCCTGCACGGTCTCACGTTTCGGCGATACGCCGGACGTTGTCCACAGGCGGTCCACAAAGTCCCGGTCAGTCCCTCAAACCGGCAACGGCAGGTCCGTCCCCGATCCGGTCTTGAGCCCTTCGCGCATCGCCTGCACCGGCGCGGTCACCCCGGTGATCAGCTCGAACTGCCGGAACGCCTGATGCAGCAGCATGTCCAACCCGGTGACGGTGATCCGGCCGGGCACCCCACCGGCCGCGAGCGGGGTCGGCCACGGGTGGTAGATCACGTCGAAGAGCACGGGTACCGCGCTGAGCGCCGAGGCGAAGTGGTCGGCCCCACCGGCCGGAACGGTGGATACCACCAGATCGGCCGCTCGACCCGCATCGGCGACCACGTCCGTGTCCCAGCCGATCACCCGCAGCGGCACGCCGAGCGTCGCCGCGACCTCGACCGCCGACGCGGTCGACGAGGGCCGCCGCCCGGCGATCGCCACATCCGAGGTGCCCAGCTCGGCAAGCGCGGCCAGCACCGCCGCTGCCGTCCCACCGCCGCCGAGGATCAGCGCGGACCGGATCGGCGGCGCCCCCGCCGCCCGAAGGGCACCGATCAAACCGTCAACATCGGTGTTGTCGGCGAACCAGCCGCCGTCCCGGCGGACCAGTGTGTTGGCCACACCCAGCGCGGCCACCCGGGGACTGCGTTCGTCGGCCACCGCCGACGCGGCCGACTTGCCGGGCATGGTCACCGAGAAACCCGCCCATTCCGGGCCGCGGGAGCGCACCAGCCCGGGCAGAGCGTCGGCGTCGCATTCGATCGGCTCGTAGCACCAGTCGGTCAGACCGGCCGCCGCGTAACCGGCCCGGTGCAGGGCGGGCGAGAGCGAGTGCCCCACCGGCGATCCCAACACCGCCGCACGGTGCATCACCCGAACACCCCGTTCGCCCGCGCCTGCGCCACACACGCCTCGTGCTGCTCCGCGGTGATCGAGAAACAGGAGGTACCGGTGTCGTCGATCTTGACGAAGAACATCCAGGATCCGGCTGCCGGGTCCAGAGCGGCGGCGACGGCGTCCGGGCCGGGCGAAGAAATCGGTGTCGGTGGCAGCCCGGCCGCGTAGTAGGTGTTCCACGGACTCGGGTTGGCGCGGTCGTCGGCGCTGGTGGCGATCGACGCCCGGTCCAGGGCGTAGTTCACGGTCGAGTCCATCTCCAGCTTCGTTCCGGCGCCGAGCCGGTTGTAGACCACCCGGGACACCTTGGGCATGTCCGCGGTGATGCCCTCGCGTTCGACGACCGAGGCGATGATCGCCGCCTGGTACGGGGTCACCGCGAGCCGGGCGGAGTCGGCGATGATGTCGGTCCCGTTCCACATCGCCGCCGATGCGCTGACCACGGCCGTGAGCGCCTGTTCCGGGGTCGAGCCCGGCGCGATGTCGAAATCACCCGGCAGGATCGCGCCCTCCAGACGCTTGCGCGGATCCGGCGAGGCCCGCACGCCGTCGGCGGCCCACTCGACCACGCCGAGGGTGGCCGGGTCGGCGGTCTGCGCCACCTGCCAGAGTTCGTCGGCGGTGAAACAGTCCTGCTGACCGTTCAACGGCACGCACGCGGCGGCGGTGATGTCGGAGATGTAGCCGGGAACCGTCGTCGCGGGCTGGCTCGGATCGGTTGTCACGGCTGTGACATCAGACAGTTGCCGGCCCGGGATCAGCCGTAGATGCCCGACGTGGTTCTCGGCGGCCACCAGCGCATCGGCGGCGGCCTGCGCGGACGAGTTCTGCCGGACCTTGTAGTAGCCGGGATTGAGAGCCTGCACGTCCCCGTCCAGGGCCGCCTGTTCGATGAAGGCGTCCGTGCTGGCGACCACACCCGCCTGGTACAGGGTCTGCGCGATGTCGTTGATGCCGTCGCCGCCCTGGATCCGGGCGACCACCTCGGTGTCGCCGGTCCCGGCGTGGTCCGGGATCTCCTCGGAGCCGGACTTCCACACGATGAAGCCGGCGACCAGCCCGCCCACGATGACCACCAGCACCACGATCGCGAAGACCAGCCAGCTGCGGTGCCGGCGGCGGGCGGTGCGGGCCCGCTGCTCCGCCGTGCGCTCCGGCTTGACTTCGGCGGCCGGCTCGGCGGCGTCGGGTCGTGCGGCCAACGCGGCCTTCAGCTCGTCGACGTCGACGTCGCCGGTCTCCCCCGGCTCCCGACCGAAGATGAGGTGATCGCTCACGACCCCCCACCCCCGGCCAGCTGGTCCAACCGGTTCTGCAGGATCCGGGTGGCGGCGAGCTGATCGACCACCGCGCGCTTCGCCCTTCCCTTCACACCCGCCTGGGTGAGCAGCCGGTCCGCGGTCACGGTGGTGAGCCGCTCGTCCACATAGACGACGGGGACGGGCTCGATCAGGTCCGCCAGTGCCTGTCCGTAGGCACGCGCTGCCGTCACCGCCGAGCCCTCCATGCCGCGCAGGGTGGTGGGCAGGCCCACCACCACCTCCACCACGTCGTGTTCGACCACCAGGTCCCGGAGCGCTGTCAGATCCGGGGTGAGATCGGCCGTGTCCCTCGACGTCCGCGGGGACGTACGGGTCAGCGTCGTCACCGGGGTCGCCAGAATTCCTCCGGGGTCGCTGCGGGCGACCCCCACGCGAACGGTACCGACGTCGACCCCCAGACGCACGCCTTTCCGGGGTGCGTCATCCGACGGATTGTGCTCATCTGGCTGCGTCATGTCGATGCGTGGGTATCAGTTCCGGGTCGGGTGCCTGACGGCACGAGGGCATGCCGCCGGGAAGGACGTATCCAATGCGATCCGGTTGCCTGCTCGGCTCAGCCCACCCTGGCGAGCATCGCCGCCCGCAGCGCGTCGATCGCCTCCGGGATCCGGTCCGGTCGGGTGCCGGCGCCCTGCGCCAGGTCCTTCTTGCCACCGCCGCGGCCCTCGATGACCGGCAGCAGGGACTTGGCCAGGTCACCGGCGGCCAGACCACGGGCGATACCCGCCTGATTGACCGCGACCGCGAACGGCACCGATGCGTGGACGGGCGCGAACAGGGCGACGACGCCGGGGCGGTCGGCGAGCCGGCCGCGCACGTCGGTGGCGAGGTTGCGCAGGTCGCCGGGGGTGGTGCCGTCGGGTGCGCTGCCCGCGACCAGCGCCACCCCCGCGACGTCCACCGCGCCCTGGGCCAGGGTGCCGGCGACGTTGCCGAGGGCGGCGGCACGCAGGCCGGCGAGTTCCTTCTCCGCCGACTTCAGTTTCTCCAGTAGCGTCTCGATCCGCGCCGGCAGTTCGTTCGGCTGCACCTTCAGTGTGGTGGCGAGCTGGTTGACCAGGGTCCGCTCGGCGGCCAGCCGATGGAACGCATCAATGCCGACGGCGGCCTCGACCCGGCGCAGACCGGAGCCGACCGAGGACTCGCCGGTGATGGCCACCGGACCGATCTGCGACGAGTGCTCGACGTGGGTGCCGCCGCACAGCTCGACCGACCAGGGGCCGCCGATCTCCACGATGCGGACGGTGTCGTCGTAGGTCTCGCCGAACAGGGCGATCGCGCCCATCGCCTGCGCCTCGTTCATCGAGCCGTACAGCACCCGGACAGGCAGGTCCGCCCGGACGGCCCGGTTCGCGACTTCCTCCAGTTCGCTGCGGGTGGCCGCGGACAGAGCCTGGTCCCAGGCGAAATCCAGCCGCAGGTAGCCCGGCTTGTTGTAGGAGCCGGACTGCAACGCCTCCGGCCCCAGCACCTGACGCAGCGCGGCGTGCACCACGTGGGTGCCCGAATGGGCCTGCCGGGCGCCGAGCCGCCATTCGGGGTCCACCTTGGCCAGCACCTGGGACCCGGTGGTGAACTCGCCGTCGGTGATCCGGATGCGGTGCACGGTCAGTTTCCGGTCAACCTTCTGCACGTCCAGCACCTCGGCCGCGCCGTGGGGGCCGACGATGGTGCCGGCGTCCGAGTCCTGCCCACCGGACTCGGCGTAGAGCGGGGTGCGGTCAAGGACCAGCTCGACCTCGTCGCCCTCGTGCGCGGTCCGGATCGGCGCGCCGCCGGAGAGCAGACCGCGGATGTGCGCCTGCGTCTGCAGCTCGGAGTACCCGGTGAACTCGGTGGCCCCGGCATCCAGCAGCCGGCGGTACTCGGCGAGATCGGCGAACCCGCCCTTGCGCGCCTTCGCGTCGGCCCTGGCCCGCTCCTTCTGCTCCTTCATCAGCCGTTCGAACTCGGCGACGTCGACGGTCAGCCCGGCTTCGGCGGCCATCTCCAGGGTGAGATCGATTGGGAAGCCCTGGGTGTCGTGCAGGGTGAAGGCGACCGATCCGGGGACGGTCCGGGCCGAGTCCGCGGCCAGCTCCGCAGCGGCCACCTCGAACAGCTTGGAGCCGGACGCGATGGTCCGCAGGAACGCCTTCTCCTCGGTGGCCGCGACCTTCTCGATCCGCTCGTAGTCGGACGCCAGCTCAGGGTAGGACTCGCTCATCAGGTCCCGCACCACGCCCATCACGGTGGGCATCACCGGGTCGGTTACGCCCAGCAGCCGGGCCGATCGGATCGTGCGGCGCAGCAGCCGGCGCAGCACATAACCGCGACCCTCGTTGCCGGGGGTGACCCCGTCGCCGATCAGCATCATGCCGCTGCGGGAATGATCTGCGATCACCCGGAACCGCACGTCGGAGACATGATCGGTGCCGTACTCGACGCCGGACAGCTGCTCGACGCGCGTGATGATCGGGCGGAGCAGGTCGGTCTCGTAGACGTTGTCGACGCCCTGCAGCAGGAACGCCAGCCGCTCCACGCCCAGACCGGTGTCGATGTTCTGCTTCGGCAGCGGCCCGAGGATGGGGAAGTCGCCCTTGCCCGCCCCGGTGCTCTCGCCCCGCATGTCCTGCATGAACACGAGATTCCAGACCTCGAGGAAGCGGTCCTCGTCGGCGATCGGCCCGCCCTCGATGCCGTAGTCCGGTCCGCGGTCGAAGTAGATCTCGGAGCAGGGGCCGCACGGGCCGGGCACGCCCATCGACCAGAAGTTGTCGTCCATCCCCCGCCGCTGAATCCGCTCGGCCGGCAGCCCGGCGATCTCCCGCCAGAGCCGTTCGGCCTCGTCGTCGGACTCGTACACGGTGACCCACAGCCGGTCCGGGTCCAACCCGTATCCGCCGTCGTCCAGCGAAGCGGTCAGCAGGGTCCAGGCGTGTTGGATGGCGCCGGCCTTGAAGTAGTCGCCGAAGGAGAAGTTGCCGGCCATCTGGAAGAAGGTGTTGTGCCGGGTGGTGATGCCGACGTTGTCGATGTCGCCGGTGCGCACGCACTTCTGCACGCTGGCCGCCCGCGGGAAGGGCGGGGTGCTCTGGCCGAGGAAGTACGGCTTGAACGGCGCCATGCCGGCGATGGTGAACAGCACCGTGGCGTCCTGGCTGATCAGCGACGCGGACGGCGCGACGGTGTGGCCGGTGCGCTCGAAATAGTCAAGGAAGCGGCGCCGGATCTCGTGGGTCTGCACTCTTCGGGTTCCTCGCTCGTCACGCTGACGCTCGACTGCTGCTGGCTGACGGCCGACCGGCGACGTCCGGTCAGGCGGTGTGCCGCACCTGACGGCGGGCGGCCGGACCGACGTTCTCGGTCACGGTCGGGTGGGTCCGCGGGACGCTCGACCGAACCGGCGGCGGAGCGCCAGGGGCGCGCGGTTCGACGGGTTCGGGGGCCGGACCCAAGGCCTCGGGCGGGACCATCACCACCGCGCCGGTCGCGTTGTCCACCAGGGGCCGATAGCTCGCCCGCCGGTTGATCGCGCCCTGGCGGACGTCCGAGGCGAAGGAGCCCACCGCGTTGCCGAGTTCGGCGATTGCGTCGGCGATGTCCGCGGCGACGGCCGACGGGGTGAGCTTGGCCTTGAGCGCAGCGGCGGCGGCCGCCTTGGCCCGCCGGGTACGGCGGGTCGCCGCCACGCCCAGCGCGACGCCGGCCCCGAACACGTAGATGCGCTTCACCGGTGCCGACATCCCTTCCGACCCCCGCGGGTACCGACAATCGTTCGTCCTGCCGCGGTCGCAGGCGATCAGTCAGAGGGTACCCGCCCGCCCGCCGGCAACCCTGAAGTATGAACCGAACCGCGCCGCCGTTCGTGTTCCCTTTGGCACGCGCAGGCGACGGGAGATGATCTTTCGATGATCAACGAGGTCAACGGACTACCCGCTCATGTCCTGCTGGTGCACGTCGTCGTGGTGCTCGTCCCGCTGGCGGCGCTGCTGACCGTCCTGGCCGCGGTGTGGCCCGCCGCGCGGCGGCGACTCGGCATCATCACCCCCCTGGCCGGGCTCGCCGCGCTGATCGTCGTGCCGATCACCGCCAACGCCGGGGAGTGGCTGCAGGTCCGGCTGCCGCGATCGCCGCTGATCAACGAGCACGTCGGCCTGGGCCTGACGATGATCTGGTTCGCGATCGGCCTGTTCGTGGCCTCCCTGCTGGCCTGGGGCGTGCCCACGCTGATCGTCCGGCGCACCAGGCAGGCACCGGCGCCCTGGGTGGGCGTGGTGGTGGCGATCGTCGCGGTGGTGCTGGCCGGCGCGGCGGTGTTCCAGGTGTTCCGGGTCGGCGAATCGGGCTCAAGGGCCGTGTGGACCGGATCCTTCTGCCCGGTTCCGTACAGCGCCGACGGGACCTGCCCGGCCTCCTGACGACGCCGCGGACGCGGCCGGCCCGGCGGCGGCCCCCGGTCGGCCCCAGATCGGTAGGGTCTGCGCCGGGACCCTGGCCGCGGCGGCAAGGGCCGGGGCAAGGGAGCATCTATGACCCGAGAGCGTGAGGTCGTCGTCGGCGTCGACGGCTCGGACACCTCGATCGCGGCGGCGCTGTGGGCGGCCGGTGAGGCGCAGGCCCGCGGCGCGAAGCTGGTCATCCTCTACTCCTACGAGCTCTACGCCTACGGCTCCAAGGACGCCGCCCCACCCGGCTCGGCACCGTACGAGGAGGCCCGGATCGCCGCCGCCGAACTCGTGGACCAGGTCGTCAAACAGGTCGAACACACCCGTCCCGGCCTGCACATCGAACCGCGGATCCTGCACGAATCGGCCGGCACCGCCCTGCTGGAGACCAGCAGTCAGGCGCTGCTGACCGTGGTGTCCTCGCACGGTCACTCGGCGCGCACCGAAGAGCTGGTCGGATCGTTCGCCATGCACACCGCCGAGCACGGGTCGGGTCCGGTGGGCGTCGTCCGGGCCGCCGCGGACACCGGCGACCGGACCGGCCCGATCGTGGTGGGCACCGACGGATCCGACGTCTCGCGCGATGCGGTCGACTACGCGTTCGCCGCGGCGCAGGCGCACGGGGTGCCACTGCACGTCGTGCACTGCGCGTCCGGCTCGGCCGAGGACCGGGTTGTGACCGACCTCGAGGCGGTCCTGTCGGGTCCGCGGCAGCGGTTCGCCGACGTCGACGTGGTACCGGTGGTCGAGCCGGGCAAGCCGCAACAGGCGTTGCGCGACTACTGCGCGCAGCACGGTGTGCCCCAATTGGTGGTCGGTGCCCGCGGGATCGGCGGCTTCGCCGGGATCGTGCTGGGTTCGGTCAGTCGGGCGCTGCTCGCCCACTCGGAGATCCCGGTTGTGGTCGTCCGTCCAAGGGAGTCCGCGACATGACGCCGCGTGCCCGCGTCGCCGAGCTGATGCCTCGGGCCCGGGCGGACCTGGCCGAGATGGTGACGTTCCGGTCCGTGCACGACGCGGCGCAGTTCCCGGTGTCCGGCTGCGACGACATGGTGGACTGGCTGATCCGCACGTTCACCGACGCCGGACTGTCCGAGGTCGCGGCCCACGTCACCGCGGACGGTTCCAAGGCGGTCACCGGCATCCGGCCCGGACCGCCCGGGGCGAAGACCGTACTGCTCTATTTCCACCACGACGTGCAGCCACCGCTGGACGACGCCGCATGGCACAGCTCGCCGTGGGAGCTCGTGGAGCGGGACGGTCGCTGGTTCGGCCGCGGCACCGCCGACTGCAAGGGCAGCATTGCGGTCATCCTCACCGCCCTCCGGGCGCTCGGTGACGATGTGCCGGTCACCGTGAAGATCGTCGGGGAGGGGTCCGAGGAGCAGGGCACCGGTGGGCTGGAGGACTTCGTCCCCCGGCACCCGGAGCTGCTGCGGGCGGACGCGATCCTGGTCTGCGACACCGGCAACATCGCCGTCGGCCGGCCCACCCTGACCACGTCGCTGCGCGGGGTCGCCGATCTCGTCGTGACCATCGAGACGTCCGGGACCGTGCTGCATTCCGGGATGTTCGGCGGTCCCGCCCCGGACGCGCTGGCCGCCCTGGTCAAGATGCTCGGCACGCTGCGGGACGACGCCGGCAACACCACCATCGACGGCCTGGACACCACCGGCCGGTGGACCGGCGCCCAGTACCCCGCCGACCGGTTCCGGGCGGACGCGCAGGTCCTGGACGGGGTCGACCTGCTCGGTGACGGCTCGGTGGCGGACATGGTGTGGGCCAGGCCGACCGTCACCATCCTGGGCATCGACTGCCCGCCGGTGGTCGGCTCGAGTGCGGCGATCCAACCAAGGGCGCGAGCGCGGCTGAATCTGCGGGTACCACCGGGCACCGATCCGGTGCTCGCCCGGGACGCGCTGATCGCCCACCTGACGGCCGCCGTGCCCTGGCACGCCCGGGTGTCCTTCGACCCCGGCGGAATCGGCTCGCCGTTCGCCGGCACCCTGGGCGGGCCCGGCTTCGACGCGATGGCTCGGGCGATGCGGCTGGCTTACGGCCGGGACCTCGAGACGCAGGGGCAGGGTGGATCCATTCCGTTGTGCACGGTCTTCCAGGAGACCTTCCCGGACGCGGAGATCATGCTGCTGGGCGTCTGTGAACCGGAATGCCGGATCCACGCGCCGAACGAGAGCGTCGACCCGTCCGAGATCGAGAACATGGCGGTGGTGGTGGCCGAATTCCTGCGGGAATACGCGGGTTGACCCGGCTGATCGTGATCCCCACCACACGATACTGAATCGATCAACCTGCGAGTCGGGTCGGCGTCCACCCGCCTATAGATAGAACCCGCCCGCCCAACCCCGCCAGCCCCAGAGAGGTGCCTTCGATGACGATCGAGGAAACCGTGACCTTCAACGACATCACCGCCGAGCTCACCGCAGACCTGACCCGGCCGGGTGATGACTGGCGGCGCACCGCCGTCGTCTACCAGATCTATCCGCGCTCGTTCGCCGACTCCAACGGCGACGGGATCGGCGACCTGCCCGGCATCACCCACCGGCTGCCCGCGCTCGCGGAGCTGGGCGTGGACGCCATCTGGTTGTCCCCGTTCTACAAGTCGCCGCAGGCCGACGCCGGTTACGACGTCGCCGACTACCGGGACGTCGACCCGGTTTTCGGCTCCCTGGCCGACTTCGATGCCATGCTGGACCGGGCGCACGGGCTGGGCCTGAAGGTGATCGTC
>JBIOVW010000117.1:0-5851 GCA_044867945.1 Nakamurella sp.
CTCATCCGGTCGGTGATCTTGCGAATGAGCTCGTCGGCGACCGAGTCGACCGCCAGCAGGGCGCTGATCGCCATGCACCGCTCCCCGGCGGAGCCGAACCCGGCGTTGACGGCGGCGTCCGCGGCCAGGTCCAGGTCGGCGTCGGGCAGCACCAGCATGTGGTTCTTCGCGCCGCCCAGGGCCTGTACCCGTTTGCCGTTGGCGGTGCCGGTCTGGTACACGTACCGGGCGATCGGGGTCGATCCGACGAAGCTGATGGCCTTGACCTGCGGGTGTTCCAGCAGGGCGTCGACGGCGGTCTTGTCGCCGTGCAGGACGTTGAAGATGCCGTCGGGTAGGCCGGCTTCCTTCCACAGGTCGGCCAGCCAGTTGGCGGTGGTCGGGTCCTTCTCGCTGGGTTTGAGGACCACGGCGTTGCCGGCGGCGATGGCGATGGGGAAGAACCACATGGGCACCATGGCGGGGAAGTTGAACGGTGAGATGATGCCGACGACGCCGAGGGGTTGGCGGATCGAGGACACGTCGACCCTGGTGGAGGCGTTCTCGGTGAGTGATCCCTTGAGCAGGTGGGACAGGCCGCAGGCCAGTTCGACGATTTCCTGGCCGCGGGTGATCTCCCCCAACGCGTCCGGCAGGACCTTGCCGTGCTCGGACGTGATGATCTCCGCGGCCTCGTGCTTGCGGTTGTTGAGCAATTCGCGGAACCGGAACAGCACCTGGGTGCGGCGGGCCAGCGAGGTGTCCCGCCACGCCGGGAACGCCGCGGCGGCGGACGCGATGACCGCGTCGGCGTCGGCCGCGGACGCCAACGCGACCTGCTTGGTCACCGCGCCGGTGGCCGGGTCGTACACCGGAGCGGTGCGGCCCGACGTGCCGGCGAACGGGGCGCCGTCCTTCCAGTGCGGCAACACACCGCCGTTGCTCGACAGGTGCTCCTCGACGGCGGGGACCGCCTCGGGATCGGTGATTGTCGTGGTCATGCGTATCAGCTCCTTCGGTGATGGGGTGCGGTGGTTGAGTCAGCGGACCATGGCGGCGGCGGTGTCGACCGCGGTGGCCACGTCGTCATCGGCCGGGTAGAGCAGGGTGCGACCGACCACCAGGCCACGGACCGCGGGCAGCCGCAGGGCGGCCCGCCAGGTCGCAAAGGTCTCCTCGGGCTTGGTGTCCGGGTCGCCGCCGAGCAGCAGGGTCGGGAAGGTGGTGGCCGCCATGACCCGCTCCATGTCGGGCACGACGGGCAGCTTGAGCCAGGTGTGCGCGGTGGTGCGGCCCAGCGCGCTGCACACGCCGATCGACTTGATCACCGCGTCCGGGGACAGGTCGTTGCGAACCTTGCCGCCGACCCGGGCGGACCAGAACGGCTCGACCATGGCTGCCAGGCCGCGGTCGGCGAGCTCGTCGACCGCTCGGGCGGTGGCCGCCAAAGTGTTGGCGGTTGCCGGATCGTCAAGCGCGACCCGGGTCAGGGTCTTTCCGCCGTTGAGGCCCATCTCGGCGATGCCGCGAGCGTCGTAGCCGGTGAACCGGTCGTCCAGCTCGAAGGCGGCGCCCTGCAGGCCGCCGCGGTTCATCGACCCGAACACGACCTTGCCCTCCAGGGCGCCAAGCAGCAGCAGGTCCTCGATGATGTCCGGGCTGCCCAGCAGGCCGTCCACCCCGGGCCGGGACAGCGCGGTCTGCAGCCGGTCGAGCAGATCGCCGCGGTCGGCCATGGCCAGCGGCCGGTCCCCGACTCCGTTCGCGCCGCGGGCCGGGTGGTCGCAGGCGATGATCATCAGCCGGCCGTCCGCCGGGACCAGCGGTGCCTTGGCGCGAGTGTCGGCGGCCCGCTTGATCGCACCGGGGTCGGTGGCCCGGATCTCGGTCAGCCGTTCGTACTTCGACAACATCGTGGTCATTGGTCGACCGCTTTCAGCAGGGTCCACACCTCGTCGGTGGTGGGCATGGCGGTGGAGCACTCCCGGCGGGTGGCCACCAGCGCGCCTGCGCCGTTGGCGAAGCGCAGGATCTTCTCCAGGTCCCACCCCTCGAGCAGCCCGTGACAGAAGGCGCCGCCGAAGCTGTCGCCGGCGCCCAGGCCGTTGATGGGGGTGACGGGGGTCGGCGGAACCTCCACGACCTCGTCCCGGGTCATGCCCAGGACACCCTTGGGACCCTGCTTGACGATGGCGATCTGGACGCCCGCGTCCAGCAGGGCCTCCGCGGCCCGGCGGGGCTCGGTCTCGCCGACCGCCACCTCGCATTCCTCCTTGTTGCCGATCGCCACGGTGACGTTCGGCAGCGCGGCTCGGACCTGCTCGCTTGCGAGAGCCTTGTCGGCCCAGAACACCTCGCGGTAGTCCAGGTCCAGGATGGTGTGGGTCCGGCGGTTCCGGGCCTGCCAGGCCGCGAAGTGCGCGGACCGGCTCGGCTCGGCGGACAGGCCGGTCACCGTGGACCAGAAGATCTCCGCGTCGGCGATCGCGGCCAGGTCCAGTTCCTCCGGCTCGATGACCAGATCGGGCGCGGTCGGCAGCCGGTAGAACTGCAGCGGAAAGTGGTCCGGCGGGTAGTTCTCGCAGAACGCCGGGGGGGTCAGCAGGCCCGGCACGGCGGAGACGAACTCGGGGGAGACCCCGAACCGGATCAGCTCCTCGTGCACGAACTCGCCGAAACCGTCCGGCCCGGTCCGGGTGATCACCGCGGTGCGGTGACCGTGCCGGGCCGCGGCGATCGCCACGTTGGTGGGGCTGCCGCCGATCGACTTGGCGAACGCCTGCACGTCCTTGAGGCCGACGTTGTCCTGCAGCGGGTACAGGTCGATACCCACCCGACCGATCGTCAGCACATCCAGATGGCTTGTCACGCAGTTCCTTTCGGTGTGTTCGGGCGGAGTCAGGAACCAGTGATGCCGGCCGGCGCGGTGTGGGTCAGGTGCGCGGCGTCGTGGGTGCGGAAGTCGTCCTCCAGCTCCTCCAGGGTTCGGCCGCGGGTCTCGGGCACGAACTTCTTGACGAACAGGAACGAGACGACGTTGATGGCCGCGAAGATCGCGAAGGTGACGGTGGCGCCGGCCGCCTCGACCAGCAGCGGGAAGACGAAGGAGATCGCGGCGTTGACGCACCACAGGAAGAACACGGCGATGCCCATCGCGAAGCCGCGGATCGCCATCGGGAAGATCTCCGAGAGCAGCAGCCAGACCAGGGTGCCGATGAAGCCCTGGACGAAGGCGACGAACAGCAGCATCGCGCCCAGGATGATGTAGCTGCGAGCGGTCGACTCGGGCAGCTGGAAGGACAGGGCCAGGATCACCTGAGCGCCGACGACGCCGGTAAAACCGGTGAGCAACAACGGACGCCGGTTGAACTTGCCGAGCAGGATGATGCCGACGATGGTCATGACGACGGACGTGACGCCGACCGCGATGGTCGCGATGAGGGACGCGCTGGCGCCGAGGCCGGTGGAGGTCAGGATGGTCGGGGCGTAGTAGTTCACCGTGTTGATGCCGGTGGCCTGCTGCACGGTGGCTAGGCCGATGCCGATCCAGAGGGTGCGGCGCATCCACTTGTAGGTCCTCAGGTCGCGCCACGCGGCGCCCTTGTCCTCCGCCCGATCCCGGTTGGCGTGCTGAGAAATGACGGTGAACTCGCCGGTGGCCTCGACCTCGTCGCGGCTCAGGTTCAGCACCCGCTCGGTCTCGTCGAGGCGGCCGCGGATGGCGTACCAGCGGGGGGAGTCCGGCAGGAAGAGCATGCCGACCAATAGGGCGACGGCGGGGATGGCGGCGACCGCGAGCATCCAGCGCCACACGTGTGCGTCGTGGATCAGCTGGTCGAGCACGGCGTTCATGATGAATGCGAGCATCTGGCCGGTGACGATCATCAGTTCGTTGATGGTGACCATCCGGCCGCGGCGGTGCGCCGGCGCCATTTCGGCCAGGAACAGCGGGCAGGTGGCGGCGGCGGCGCCGACCCCCAGGCCCAGCACGATCCGGGCGGCGATCATCACCTCGACGTTGGGCGCCAGGGCGCAGGCCAGTGCGCCCACGAGGAACAGGCCGGCGCAGACCAGCAGGCTGCCCTTGCGGCCGAGCGCGTCGGCGAGCTTGCCGCCGAGCAGGGCGCCCAGCGCCGCCCCCGGGAACAGCAGCGAGCTGACCACGATGGCCTCGGACGTGGTGGTCAGCGCCAGGTCTTCCTTCATGTACAGCAGGGCACCGGAGATGACTCCCGTGTCGTAGCCGAACAGCAGGCCGCCGAGCGTCGAGATGACGGTCAGCTTGATCAGGAAGCGGTTGTGCGCCTTGGTCGGTGTGCCGATCGGGCCGGGACTGGATGAACCCGCCATCGTGTTCTCTCCTTTGAGCGGTGGACTGCTGGACGGGCCGATGCCGGTACCGGCCCGCTTCCGGCCGGGTGCCGGAATGTGGTTGTCGTGGTGCATGGGTCGACCAGACCGCCCATCGGGCGGTTGTTGCCGGCTAGCCGGAACGGGCCGGTCGACCACGGCGTCCGGGCGGAAACCGGCCGGCTGTGAAGCACCGAGGGGTTCGGATCGTCGATCCGCCGATTCAGGCGTTGCGGAGGTCGATCGCTCGGTCTCCTCCCAGGCGTTCAAGCGCTTTAAGCCAGTGGTTTGAGTCTCGGCCATGACGCGGTACTTTGTCAAGACATATGGAGCAAGATCTTGAATGGCTGCACGCCGCGCGAACGGTGCTGAAGGCAGAATGCGCTCGATCGAGGTGCTGAGCGGTGACGCGTCGGAGTCAGCCTCCGGCCGGTGATCGGGTCGGTTGTGTCCTGGGGCGGTCGCGGCTTGAAGCGATTTAGAATCGACACACGTCCCGCCTGCCATGACCTGCGCCGCCGTTCGGCCGAGGAGGTTCGTCGTGACCGCTCCGGCTCCGCACGGGCGGCGCGTGCGTCTGGACGATGTGGCCACCGAGGTCGGTGTATCGCCGGCGACGGTCTCCCTGGTGCTGCGCGGCATCGCCGGGCCGAGCGTGGCCACCCGGGAACGCGTGCTGGCGGCGGCCGCTCGGCTGGGTTACCGGCCGGACCGAGCGGCCAGTGCGCTGGCCAGCCGGCGCAGCCGCACGGTGGGCGTCCTGATCGACGTCAGCAACGCCTACCAGGCCCGCCTGGTCCTGGATCTCTACGACGCCGCCGAGCGCTCCGGCTACAGCCTGATCCTGAGCACCATCAGCCGCAGCCACGACGAGGGGCGGGCGATCGAGACGCTGCTCGATTCACGCTGCGAGGCGCTCGTCCTGTTCGGACCCGAGGGGTCGAAGCGGTCGCTGAACGAGTTGGGCAACACCCTGCCGGTGGTCGTCGTCGGCCGGGCGGTTCCGGCTGCGTCGGTCGACGTGGTCCGGACCGCGGATGACGAGGGGATCTCGGCCGCCGTGCATCACCTGGCCGAACTCGGGCACCGGCGAATCGCCTACGTGGGCGGCCCACGTGGGACGGTGGCCACTCTGCGGCGCACCGGCTACGAGACCGCGATGCGCGAGGTCGGGCTTGCCGACTTCGTCGAAGTCGTCAACGGCGGCGACGGCGAATCGGACGGCGTCCGCGCCGCCGAATCCATCGTGAGCCGCGATCCTCGCCCGTCGGCGTTGATCACCTTCAACGACCGATGCGCGTTCGGTCTGATCGATGCGCTCACCCGGGCCGGCATCGAAGTGCCGACGGCGGTCTCCGTGATCGGGTTCGATGACAGTCCGGAGGCCGCGCTCCTGCAGATCAGCCTGACCACGGTGGCCCAGGACACCCGCGCGCTGGCGGAGAACGCGATGACCTCGCTGGTCGAGCGTCTGGACCTGGGACGGACGAGCCGTCGCGAGGTGATCGTCGCGCCGCACCTG
>JBIOVW010000118.1:0-3263 GCA_044867945.1 Nakamurella sp.
CTGGCTCGAACTGTTCTTCGACCTGGTACTGGTTGCGGCGATCGGCGCGCTCGCGTCACGGTTGCACGACGAGCACTCCGTCTCAGGGCTTGTGCAGTTCGGGTTGTTGTTCGTGCCGGTGTGGTGGTCGTGGTGGGGGTTCACCTGGTACTCGGCCGCGTTCAACACCGACGACGTGGTCACCCGGATCGCATTCCTCGTCGGCATGGTCGGTATCGGCGCCATCGCCGTGGGGATCCCCGGGGCCACCGAGGGGCGTTCGACGGTTTTCGTGATCGCGTACGCCGGTCTGTTCGTCCTGCTGGCCGCGTTGTACGCAAGGGCGTGGCGCAAGCATCCCGCGATGCGATCGCTGAGCGGGCGTTACCTGATCGGATATGCGATCGGCGCCTCGATCTGGCTGGTCTCGCTGGTGTTCGACGGCGACATGCGACCCTTGGTCTGGGTGGTCGGCATGGCCGTGCTCATGGGCGGACCGGTGCTCGCCGCGGCCTCGACCGACGTACTGTCATATGAGCCCGACCACATCGCCGAGCGATACGGCCTGTTCACCCTGATCGTGCTAGGCGAGTCGGTCGTCGCGGTCGTGGCGGGCCTGGACACCGGATCGCAGGCATCAGCCTTGACGATCGCGATCCTGGGACTAGTAATCGCCGGAGCGATCTGGTGGGGCTACTTCGACCGGTTCCGCGGTATGCCGAGCGGCAGCGTACGGGCCGGCTTCGTCTGGGCCCAGGGTCACCTGTTGGTGTTCGCCGGGATCGCCGCGGCCGCGGTCGGTGTCGAATTCGCCATCGAGGCCGCCGCCACCGGTGATGATCTCGAGCTCGTCGATCGGCTCACCATCGCCGCAGGCCTCAGTGCGTACCTTCTGACGATGGGCGCGATCCGCGCTGCCACCCGACGACCCGACCGTATCGTCGCGCTTCGTTGGGGGGCCGGCGCACTCCTCATCGCTCTCGCCAGGATCCCGGACCTCGCGCCCCTCACGTACGTCACGCTGATTGCCGTCGTCTTCGTGGCCGAATGCCTCATCGACCTCCTCGCTGCACCCCCGCAGCGACCAGCACCCCTCCCGCTCCCCCACGAACTGGTACGCCGCCGCGGCCGGAGCTGACCCGCGCTGGCTAGGGTCGGGTGCCCTGATCTTATGACTCAACGGGTCGGGAGTTGAGGTCGGGATGCGGCGCACCACGAGCCGGCCCGGCACCTGGTTGGCCTTCCTTCTGTGCCGCGAACGCGGTGAAGTCGATCTCGGCGACCTCGGCGCGTAAGACTGGTGCCTCGGCAGGCCGCCACGACTGGGTGGGGTCAGCGCGTGCAGGTTTACTGAAACCCAGTTACTGGCTGCGGGTTCGCCCGTGACAGCCTGGGGCGATCACCATCGGAGCAGACGTACGGCCACGGGCGCGCCGCCCGTCGTTCGGGGCGGAACGGCCAGGAGGAGCTCATGGTCAGGCTCATCAGCGTGGGTACCGGAACGATGGACCGATCGGGCCGGGTGCGGGGCCGATGACGTCGCCTGACCGTAACGCCCTGGATGGCGTGGTGGCGCTGGTCACTGGAGCGTCCAGCGGCATCGGGGAGGCTACGGCCCGCGCGTTGTCGGCCGCCGGGGCGTCGGTGGCGTTGGTCGCCCGGCGGCGCGAGCGGCTAGACGCCCTGTCCATGCAGCTACAGGCATCCGGTAGTCGGGCGTGGGCGATCGAGGCTGATGTCACCCGACGAGACCAGGCAGAGGCGGCGATCGCCGACGTCGTGGCGGCTCAGGGGCGGCTGGACGTAGTGGTCAACAATGCCGGAGTCATGCTGCTCGGACCGGTTCTGGAGGCTCCGGTGGACGAGTGGGAGCAGATGGTGCAGGTCAACGTGCTCGGCGCTCTGTATTGCGCGAAGGCGGCCCTGCCGCACCTGCTGGACGCCGCGGCCAGTCACCCCCGGGGTTGCGCCGACCTGGTCAACGTGTCCTCGGTGGCCGGCCGGCAGGTCCGATTGGGCAGCGGGGTTTACAACGCCACCAAGCATGCGGTCGGGGCGTTTAGCGAGTCGCTGCGGCAGGAGGTCACCGGCCGGCACCTGCGGGTGGGCCTGATCGAGCCGGGCGCGGTGGACACCGAGCTCGCCGGCCACAACCGGCCGGAGATCCGCAGTGGCCTGGAGGAACGGTTCGCCACGATGGAAAGGCTGGCCGCGTCCGACATCGCCGACGCCATCCTCTACATGGTGACCCGCCCCCGTTCGGTGGCGATCAACGAGATCCTGATCCGGCCCACCGAGCAGCAGCAGTGAGCGACGACTCTACCGCCGCGGCGCTGCCCCTCAGGCCGCCCGCACCGCCCACCCCAGCGGCACACGGGAAGGGTCACCTGGGTCGAGCTGCTCTTCGAGCTGGTCTTCGTGTTCGCCGTCACCCGGGTCTCGGTCATGGTTGGCTACCTGGCGACCGGGCTGGCGTTCGCGGTAACCGTGGCGCTACCTACGCCATCTGGCGTTCACCTTCGCCATCGTGCTGGTCGCCGTCGGGATGGCCGAGGCGGTCGCTGACCCGACGAGCACCTCAGCCGGGTCGTCTCGGTGTTGCTGGTCGGCGGCTGCGCCATCTTCCTGACCACCTTCGGCTACACCAGGTGGGTGATGTTCCACCTCATCTCCCGCACCCGGCTGACCGCCGCCGCAGCCGTCCTGTGCCTACTACCGCTCTTCTGGCTGCTGCCGGCGTGGCTAACCCTGCTTGGGATGCTCACCGTCCTGGTGACCCTGACCCTGGTGGAACTTCGTGGCGCCCACCAGGCCGCCCGACCCGTGCCCGCAACGTACTAACCCCCGAGCCGCCGTGACCGGCGAGGCCCACAAGGGATCCGGTTACCCCAAGCTGCCTCCCCGGTGCCGTACGGGAGCGTCCCGGGGGGGTACGGCGGTTGCGCCCCCTTCAAGATCGGCTCCTCGCCATGCTCGGCCGCACCTACCCACTGACGGCCGGCTTGACGCCCTCACATGTTGCAGCCCACGCGTCCGCGTGCCCTCGGGCAGACGGGCGCTCCGACCCCGCACGGCCGACACCCGGGCGGTCGTGGCGCACAAGACCTGGCTCGAACGCCTCCTGGCCACGGCAAAGCCCCAGCCACAAGAATCAGCTCAACTTGTCTGCACCTCCACGCGGACGCGGCGATCCACTCCGTTTCCCCACAGCGGGTGGTGGCCGCGCACGTGGAGTTCGAGCGTCGCCGTGTCGGCACGGTAGAGGCGCAGCTCGGCGGGACCCG
>JBIOVW010000119.1:0-4647 GCA_044867945.1 Nakamurella sp.
GCGACGCGCTGTACCTCCCCCGCGGCTACCTGCACTCGGCGGTCGCGCAGGGTGAGCTGTCGATCCACTTGACCATCGGAATCCATCCGCTCACCGGGTACGACCTGGCGCGGGAGCTCATTGCGGCCGCGGAGGGCGACCGCGAGCTGCGACGGTCCCTACCGCTGGGGGTGGACGTCACCGACGCCGACGCCATGGCCGGGCACCTGCGGCACGCAGCGCGGCGGCTGGCCGCTCGGCTCGGCGATGACGGCGCGGACCACTACCGGGCCGCAGCTCGCCGGGTCGGCAGGCAGCAAACCGGGCAGACCCGCCCGACGCCGATCGCGCCGCTGGCCCAGCTCCGGGCGATCGCGTCGCTCGATCCGCGGACCCCGCTGGTGCTCCGCCCCGCGCTCCGACCCCGGCTCCGCCGGCAGGGCGACCATTGGGTCCTGCACCTCATCGACTCGACGGTGCGGTGGCCCGATCAGGTGCACGCGGCACTGCTGATCGCGGTATCGGGCAAGTCGTTCACTCCGGACGGGCTGCCGAACCTGGATGCCGACGAGCAGTTGGTGGTCGCCCGGCGCCTGCTCCGCGAGGGCATCGTGGTCCCGGTCGGCGACGGCTCGCCGGCGGACGGGACGGCGACCGACCACGGTGACTGAACCGGACGAGCGGTTCGAGCGCTGCTCGGTCCAGGCCGCACTGCGCGGCGACCCGATGATCGGCAGCGCCTTCCCCGCGTCCCGGTTGCTGCTCGTGGAGCAGCCGGGACCGTGGGGCCGGGCCGGGCTGCTCACTTCCCGGTTCGACAGTGCCGTCGCCCACCGGTTGGTCGCCCAACTCGAGCGGTTCGCGATCCGGGTGGTGGCGATCCGCCGACCGGGCCGTCACGTGGCCGATGGCCCCCGCCGCTGGGCGGTCGTCGACTGCCGGCCGGACCGGGAACGGATCACCTGGGGTCGGTTCGACCACGACCACGACCTGCTCGCGCTGGACGTGCGCGGTCTGCTGGACCCCACCGATGGGCCGGTGGCCGAGACGGAACCCGCATACCTGGTCTGCGTACACGGCACCCACGACGCCTGCTGCGCGATCCGCGGCCGGCCCGTCGCCGCCGCCCTGGAAGCGCGCCGGCCTGGCCGGGTCTGGGAGTGCAGCCATGTCGGCGGCGACCGCTTCGCCGCGAACCTGCTGATCCTTCCGGCCGGACTGCTCTATGGACGGGTGCTGTCCGATGACGCCGCCCATCTGGTCGAGCTGACCGACCGCGGCCTGCTCGACGCACCGGCGCTGCGTGGCCGGGTGGGATTCAGCTCGGCCGAGCAGGCGGCCATGGTGCTCGCGCACGAGACCTGCCCGGCGGCCGGCTGGCGGGACGTCCGGGTTCGGAGCGTGGACCGGAACGATCCGCACCGGACGCTGGTCACGCTGTCCGTCGCGGGCACCGAGCTCCTTGTGGCGGTGCGTATCTCCAGGGCGGACCCGGGGTGGCTCACCTGCCAGGCCGAATCGCCGGGTCGGGCCGTGGTGTACGAGCCCAGCGTGCTGACAGCCTGACCGCGAGGGGGGCCGTGGTCGCCTATGCTCCGGCCGTGCGATCGACCGTGGCCCTGGAACTGGCGATCAGGATCCTCTTCGGCTCCCTGCCGGCCGCGACCCGGCGGCGGTTGGCCGGTGCCCCCGTCGTCGTCGACGGCGAACCGCTCGATCCGGACCTGCAGCTCCTGTTGCGGCTGGAGCGGATGACCGACGCCGGCACACCGGCCGCGCCGGTGCATCAGCGACGGGAACACCTGGACGTCGCCACCGCCCTCGTCGGTGGCCGGCTGCCGGCCGACGTCACCACCCGGGCGCTGGTGATCGACCGAGCCGCCGCCGAACCGCCGCTGGCGGCCCGGCTGTACGTCCCCGACGGCATGCCCATCGGCTCGCCGCTCCTGGTGTACCTGCACGGCGGCGGTTGGGTGACCGGCAGCCTGAACAGCCACGACGCGGTCTGCCGGCTGCTGGCCGCGGCGGCCCGCGTGCGGGTGCTGGCCGTCGACTACCGGTTGGCGCCCGAATACCCCTTTCCGGCCGCTGTCGACGACGCCGTCGCCGGGTTCCGGTACGCGCGGGCGCATGCCGCCGAACTGGGCGCCGACCCGAGCGCGATCGCCCTGGGCGGGGACAGCTCCGGAGCGAACCTGGCCGCCGTCACCGCCCATCTCGCCGCGCGGGCGGGCGAACCCGGACCGCAGCGGCTACTGCTGTTCTATCCACCCTGCGACGCGGTCAACCGGACCGCATCCCGGGACCTGTTCGCCGACGGGTTCCTGCTCACCGAGCAGGACATCGTCTGGTTCCGCGACCACTACATGAGTGCGCGCGACCACGGCGATCCGCGGGCGTCGATCCTGCTGGCCGACGACCTGACCGGAATGCCGCCCACCCACCTGGTCACCGCGGGCTTCGACCCGCTCCGCGACGAGGGCGAGAAGTTCGGCCGGCGTCTGGCGGATGCGGGCGTGCCGGTGACGGTGCGCCGGGAACCCGACCTCGTCCACGGCTTCGTGAACATGATCGGCCTGTCGGTCCGGTGCCGGTCCGCCGTGGCCGACGCGGCGCTGACGCTGCGCGATGCCTTCGCCGATGATTCCGCCGAACAGGGTGCCCCCGGTGAGACTCGAACTCACACTGTGCGGGATTTGAATCCGCTTCCTCTGCCAATTGGGATACGGGGGCAGGCCCCAACGCTCGGGGCAGCACCATCGTAGTCATCCCCCGATCATCGGGTGGACCGGGTGACGCCCGACAACGATGTCGGTTGCCTGCGAAGAAAGGCGTGCGCATCACACCATCGGGAGCCCTTCGTTCGCGCATTGGTCACCCGAGGCCGATAGTCTGACCCGGACCGGCGCACCGATCGGGGGCTGCCGGCATGGTTGGGGAGGTGGCCGATGACCGCACCGAAAAGGGTGCTCATCGCCGAGGACGAGGCACTGATCAGGCTTGACCTGTCGGAGATGCTGGCCGAAGAGGGCTTCGAGGTCGTCGGTCAGGCGGCGGACGGCGAACAGGCCGTGGCCTTGGCCACCGAACTGCGCCCGGATCTGGTGATCATGGACGTGAAGATGCCCAAGAAGGACGGCATCGACGCCGCCGCGGACATCGTCGGCGAGCAGATCGCACCGGTCGTCATCCTGACCGCGTTCTCCCAGCGGGAGCTCATCGAACGGGCGCGGGATGCCGGCGCCATGGCGTACCTGGTCAAGCCCTTCACCAAGAGCGACCTTCTCCCGGCGATCGAACTCGCCGTCGCCCGGTACGCGGAGACCAACGCGCTGCGCAAGGAAGTGGCCGACATCAGCCAACGGCTGGAGGCTCGCAAGATCATCGACCGGGCCAAGGGTCTGCTCATGACCCACCAGAAGATGACCGAGCCGGAGGCCTTCCGCTGGATCCAGCGGACCGCGATGGACCGGCGGACGTCCATGCAGGCGGTCGCCAACGCCGTGCTGGAAGGCCTGTCCGCGAAGAGCTGATCGGTGGCTGAGCCTTCGGTCGATGCTCCGATCGGCCGAAGACTTTCCGGGGTACGCGTGCGAAGGGGGCGGCCACGTCGGCGGGCAGGTGTGCGCTCCGAATACTCTTCGTCACGCACTGTGCGCGTTCGGCTGCTTCTTGTGAACCGCGAGTCGCATTTTGGTTACGAGGACACGCCGGTGCGGCGCACTGAGCCATCCGTGGGATAGGTTCCCCGCGTGTCGGCGACGTCGACGCGGCCGGATTGCGACCGGTGAACAGGATCCTTCGGAGGTGGCAGGTGCATCGACGTTCGATGCGAGCCGCCCTCGTCTCTGTGGCTGCCGTGGCTGCACTGACGTTGGCGGCGTGTGGTTCCCAGTCCGAGACCAGCAGTACGACCAGCGAGGCGACGTCGGGCGAGGCCAGCGGGTCGGCCGGTGCATCGGGCAGCGCCGCGGCCGGCGGCGGTGAGCTGGCGATCGTCCCCGAGGTGCAGATCGACTTGGAGGGCGCGGAGATTCCGGCTGCGGCGGCTGCCGGGGAGGCCCTCCAAGCGGCCGGATCCGGCGACGCGACCTGTTCCGGCGTGAGCCTGGCCATGGCCGGTGCCCTGACCGGCCCGAACGCCGCGCTCGGCCTGAACATCCTGTACGGCGCCAATGTCGCGATCGAAGAGCACAACGAGGCCAACCCGAACTGCCAGGTGGAGATCAAGCAGTTCGACACCCAGGGCGAACCGCAGCAGGCAACCCAGGTTGCACCGCAGATCGTCGGCGACGCCGAGGTCATCGGCCTGCTCGGGCCGGCCTTCTCCGGCGAGACCGAGGCAACCGGACCGATCTTCAACCAGGCCGGTCTGCTGTCGCTGACCGCATCGGCGACCAGGGCCTCGCTGACCGCGAACGGGTGGACCAACTTCTTCCGTGGGCTGGCCAGCGATGCCGTCCAAGGGCCGGCTGTCGCCAACTACATGAGCAAGACCCTCGGCTTCGCGAAGATCTGCGTTGCCCAGGACGACTCGGCCTACGGGCAGGGCCTCGCGGATGCCGTCAACGAGACCCTCGGGTCCGTTTCGGACACCAGCTGTACCGTCGAGGTCAAGACCGGCGACCGGGACTTCAGTGCGGCCGTGCAGCTCATCAACGGTGCCGC
>JBIOVW010000120.1:0-3787 GCA_044867945.1 Nakamurella sp.
TGGCGCTACTGGTCGCGACCTGCGCCGTCGCGGCGATCTACACGGCCACGCGACTGCACGTTCGGGCCGCGAATGCCGGCCAGAAGTGAGGAGGGTTCGATCATGACGACCGGAATCGACGGTCCCGTTGCCGATCTGCTGTTGCGCAGCGGCAGGTTCTTCACCAGGGGCGAGGTCTCACCCGACCTGCGCACGATCAGCAAGACCGGCGGCCGCGAGGGCGACATCTTCTACCGGGACCGGTGGAGCC
Organism: Nakamurella sp.; assembly: GCA_044867945.1. Lineage (GTDB taxonomy): Bacteria > Actinomycetota > Actinomycetes > Mycobacteriales > Nakamurellaceae > Nakamurella. The sequence goes on from JBIOVW010000120.1 coordinate 251, forward strand.
ACGACAAGGTGGTGCGCTCCACCCACGGAGTCAACTGCACCGGCTCCTGCTCGTGGAAGGTGTACGTCAAGGACGGCATCATCACCTGGGAGACGCAGGAGACCGACTATCCCAGTGTCGGACCCGACCGGCCGGAGTACGAGCCCCGCGGCTGCCCGCGGGGCGCCGCCTTCTCCTGGTACACCTACTCGCCGACCCGGGTGCGTTACCCCTACGCCCGGGGGGTGCTCGTCGAGATGTACCGGGAGGCCCGTCGCCGGCTGGGTGACCCGGTGCTGGCCTGGGCCGACATCCAGGACGATCCGGAGCGGCGTGGCCGCTACCAGCGGGCCCGCGGCAAGGGCGGTCTGATCAGGGTCAGCTGGGACGAGGCGAGCGAGATGATCGCCGCCGCGCACGTGCACACCATCGCCCGGTACGGCCCGGACCGGATCGCCGGGTTCTCGCCGATCCCGGCGATGTCGATGGTCTCGCACGCCGCCGGCTCCCGGTTCGTCGAGCTGATGGGCGGGGCGATGACCTCGTTCTACGACTGGTACGCCGACCTGCCGGTGGCCTCGCCGCAGGTGTTCGGCGACCAGACCGACGTACCCGAGTCCGGGGACTGGTGGGACGCCTCATATCTGATGCTCTGGGGCTCCAATGTCCCGGTCACCCGGACCCCGGACGCCCACTGGATGGCCGAGGTCCGCTACCGCGGTACCAAGGTCGTCACGGTCAGCCCGGACTACTCGGACAACACCAAGTTCGCCGACGAATGGATGCCCTGCGCGGCCGGCACCGACGGCGCGCTGGGCATGGCGATGGGACATGTGATCCTGCGGGAGTTCCTGGTCGACCGCCGCACACCGTTCTTCGTGGACTATGTCCAGCGCTACACAGACCTGCCGTTCCTGATCGGGCTGGAGGAGCGGGACGGGGCGTACATCCCGGGGAAGAACCTGACCGCCGCCGACCTGGGCGACAACGGGGAGGGGGCGGCGTTCAAGCCGGTTCTGGTCGACGGCCGGACCGGGGACGTGGTGGCGCCCAACGGGTCGCTCGGTTTCCGCTACACCGATTCGGGTGTCGGCAAGTGGAACCTGGAGCTGGGCGAGATCGTGCCCCAGCTCACCGTTCTGCAGGACCATGGGGATTCGGTGCCGGTGCTGCTCACCCGGTTCGACACCCCGGACGGGCACGCCGAGGTGCTGACCCGCGGCGTACCGGTCCACCGAGTCGGGGATCGGTTGTGCTGCACCGTCTTCGACCTGATGCTGGCGCAGTACGGCGTGCATCGCGCCGGGCTGCCGGGCACCTGGCCGACCGGCTACGACGACCCCGCCGAGCCGTACACCCCGGCCTGGCAGGAGCCGATCACCGGAGTGAGCGCGGCCCAGGCGATCCGCGTCGCCCGGGAGTTCGCCCGCAACGCGCAAGAGTCCGGCGGGCGGTCGATGATCATTATGGGCGCGGGCATCTGCCAGTGGTTCCACGGTGACGCCACCTATCGCGCCGTGCTGGCGCTGCTGCTCCTCACCGGTTCGATGGGTCGCAACGGGGGCGGCTGGGCACACTATGTGGGGCAGGAGAAGTGCCGGCCGATCACCGGCTGGGCGACCATGGCGATGGCCAGTGATTGGGTGCGCCCGCCCCGGCAGATGATCGGCACCGGCTACTGGTACGCGCACACCGACCAATGGCGTTACGACGGATACCGGGCCGATGCCTTGGCCTCACCGCTGGGCCGGGGCCGGTTCGCCGGTCTGCACACCATGGACGTGCTCGCCGCGTCGACGGCGATGGGCTGGATGCCCTTCTTCCCGCAGTTCGACCGCAACAGCCTGGAGCTGGCCGGCGAGGCCGAGGCCGCAGGGGTGCCGGTGCCGCAGTACGTGGCGCAGCAGCTGGCGTCGGGGCAGTTGAAGCTGGCCGTCACCGACCCGGACAATCCGGCGAACTGGCCGCGGGTGCTCACCGCCTGGCGGGCCAACCTGCTCGGCTCTTCCAGCAAGGGCAACGAGTATTTCCTGCGGCACCTGCTGGGGACGACCTCCAACCTGCGGGCCGAGCCGACCCCGGAGCACCTGCGGCCCCGGGACATCACCTGGACGGACGAGATGCCCGAGGGCAAGCTGGATTTGATGGTGTCCCTGGACTTCCGGATGACGAGCACCACCCTGCTCTCCGACGTGGTGCTGCCGGCCGCCACCTGGTACGAGAAGGCCGACCTGTCGTCCACCGACATGCATCCGTACATTCACGCGTTCAGCCCGGCCATCGACCCGCCCTGGGAGGCCCGGTCCGACTTCGACACGTTCCACACGATCGCCCGGATGTTCGGCCGGCTCGCCGCCGAGCACCTCGGGGTGCGTCAGGACGTCGTGATGGTGCCGCTGCAGCACGACACGCCGGGGGAGACCGCATACCCGCACGGCACGCAGCGGGACTGGCGGGAAACCGGTGAGGTGCCGGTGCCCGGCAAGACGATGGGGCAGATAGCCGTGATCACCCGCGACTACCCCGGCCTGGCCGAGCAGTGGGAGAGTCTGGGTCCGCTGGTGGACAGGCTGGGCGTGACCACCAAGGCGGTCACCGTCATTCCGGACAAGGAGGTGGCCGAGCTGGCCGCCCGGCACGGGGTGATGGATCACGGGGTGGCGGCCGGCCGGCCGGCCATCGACACCGCGGTGAAGATGGCGGACACGATCCTGGCCCTGGCCGGCACGTCCAACGGGCGGCTGGCCGTCGAGGGTTTCAAGGAGCTCGAGCGTCGCACCGGCCGGCGACTGGTGCACCTGGCCGAGGGCAGCGAGGAGAAGCGGATCAGCTACGCCGACACCGCGGCCCGCCCGGTCCCGGTCATCACCAGCCCGGAGTGGTCGGGCAGCGAGACAGGTGGCCGGCGCTACGCGCCGTTCACCGTCAACGTCGAGGAACTCAAGCCCTGGCACACGCTGACCGGGCGGATGCACTTCTACGTCGACCACGACTGGATGGAGGAGCTGGGCGAACAGCTGCCGGTGTTCCGGCCACCGCTGGACATCCACGGGCTGTTCGGCGAGCCCGGGATCGGCTCGACGACCGAGGGTCTCGGGTTGTGCGTGCGGTACCTGACCCCGCACTCCAAGTGGTCCATCCACTCCGAGTACCAGGACAACCTGTTCATGTTGTCGCTGTCCCGGGGTGGTCCGACGATGTGGATCAGCGGGATCGACGCCGCCAAGATCGGGGTCTCCGACAACGACTGGGTGGAGGCGGTCAACCGCAACGGCGTGATGGTGCTGCGGGCCATCGTCTCCCACCGGATGCCGGAGGGCGTGGTGTTCGTGCACCACGCCCAGGAGCGGACCATCGACATGCCGCTGGCGGAGACCACCGGGACCCGCGGCGGCATCCACAACTCGCTGACCCGGCTGCTGGTCAAGCCGACCCATCTGGCCGGCGGGTACGCCCAGATGTCCTTTGCCTTCAACTATCTCGGGCCGACCGGGAATCAGCGGGACGAGGTCACGCTGGTCCGCCGCCGCTCGCAGGAGGTGCAGTACTGATGCGTGT
>JBIOVW010000121.1:0-6280 GCA_044867945.1 Nakamurella sp.
CCGACCGAGCCGAGAGGCCCCGCCCGCCGAGCCCGGCGGGCGGGGCCTTCGCTCTTGCGCCTCAGTCAGTTGTGCGGGCCGGGCTTCTCGACGATGTCGGACATGTCCCGCCACCGGCTCGGCGAGATGCCGAGCTTCTTGTTGATCAGCACCGTCACGAAGAACAGCACCACGCCGACCACCAGCAGCCAGCCGGCGACCACGTACTGGGTGGAGGAGCGACCGGTCAGCGGGGTCACCAGGTACAGGCAGGTGATCATCCCGATGACGGGGAGCGCGGTCGGCGCCCGGAAGTACCTGCGATCCGGCACATCCCGGCGCAGCACCAGCACCGCCAGGTTGACCACGCTGAACACCCCGAGCAGCAACAGCGCGGTGGTGCCGCCCAGCGTGGCCACCACGTCGGAGCTGCCCATCGACACGAAGACGATCAGCCCGAACGCCAGCACGGTGGTGAAGATGATTGCCGTCCAGGGAGTCTGGCGGGTCGGATGCACCTTGCCCAGCACCGGCGGCAGCACCCGCTGGCGGGCCATGCCGTAGATGAGCCGGCTGGCCATCAGCATGTTGATCAGCGCGGAGTTGGCGACCGCGAACATCGATATGAACGGCAGGATCGCATCGATCGGCAGGCCCGGCGCACCCACCTTGACGACCTCGACCAGCGGGGTGTCGCTCTCGGCCAGCACGCCCACCGGCACCAGCGCCACGGAGACGATCGACACCAGAACGTAGATGATCCCGGTGATGGTCAGTCCGGTGAGCATCACCTTGGGAAAGATCGTGACCGGGTCCTTCGTCTCCTCGGCCATGTTCACCGAGTCCTCGAACCCGACCATGGCAAAGAACGCCAGCGAGGTCGCGGCGGTCACCGCCAGGAACACGTGCTTGTCGTCCGCGGTGTCGAACGCGACCACCCGGGACATGTCGAAGTCCGCGCCGAAGAACGCCCAGACGCCGACCATGATCACCAGCAGCAGGCCGGACAGTTCGATCAGGGTGAGCACCACGTTGGCCTTGACGCTCTCGCCCACGCCACGGAAGTTCACGATCGCGACCAGCGTCATGAAGCCCAGCGCGATGAACACGATGATCCACGGGCCGGCCTCGAAGCCGAATCCCGCGGCCAGGTTCGAGGCGAACGCACGGGACGCGGTGGACGCCGAGGTGATGCCGGAGCACATCACCACGAAGGCCACCAGGAACGTGAAGAAGTGGATGCCGAATGCCTTGTGCGTGTACAGCGCGGCGCCGGCGGCCTGCGGGTACTTGGTGACGAGTTCCAGGTAGCTGAACGCGGTGACGGTGGCCACCGCGAACGCCACCAGGAACGGCAGCCACGCCGCCCCACCGACCTCGGCCGCGACGTCGCCGGTCAGCGCATACACCCCGGTGCCGAGGATGTCGCCGACGACGAACAGCAACAGCAACTTCGGGCCCATCACCCGCCTGAGTTCGGGCTGACCCGATTCCTGCGTCGCCGACCCGCCGGATCGTTCCTGCGTCATCGCCGTCACCGTCGCCTTCCTGGGGAATGCCGGGTTCGCCGCTTGTTCCCCGTTCCCCACCTCGGCAAACACTCCGGGTCGCCCCGCCGCCGCCCCGACCCACGACCCGACCCCGCCCGCGCCACTCCCCTGAGTTGATCATGGGGCGCTGTCAGCGACACACCGGCTGTTTTCGAGACACGCCGGTTCTTGGCTGGCAGAGCCGCATGATCAACTTCGATGTGGGGACGGGGCTCGTCAGAAGGTGACCACGTCGCCGACCCGGATCGTCACCTCGGCGGCCGCGACCGACCGGTACCCCCGCGCGCCATGGTCGAGGTCGACAAGTGCCTGCCGGACCGTGCCGTCCACGGTCGGCGAGGGTTCCTGCCGCAGACAGAACCGGCTGAACTCGACGCACGGGTCGGCCTCGCGCACGTGGATCAGCTCCACGAAACCGGCCGCGGTCGACACCGTTACCACCGAGGGCGGGGTCAGCTGCGCAAGGCCCAAAGGCGCGTCCAGCAGCATCGTCTCCCCGGCGATCCCGTCGACGACGTGGTCGCCGTAGCGCCGGCGGAGCGCGATGTAGTCGCCCGTGCCCATGAACAGGAGGCCGGCCCGGCTCTTCGGATCCCGGGTCTGCGGGTGGTCGCGGTGGTGCACGTCCAGGATGGCCTCGCCGTCGGCGGTCCGCCCGCGCACCCCGTGCGGTCCGGCCAGAATGCTGTCGACCGACACGATCGCGGACGGCTGGTAGGAGCGCATCGGTGCCCGGCCGACCTTGACCGGGCCGCGCTGCACCTGGAGCCGGACGATCCGGAACTCGGTCACGGCACGATGGAGATCATCTTGCCGGGCACCACGACCACCTTCCGCGGGGTCGCACCGGCCAGCAGCTCCACGATCCGCGGCTCGGCGAGCGCTGCCGCCTCCAAATCGGAAGTGACAGCCGTGACATCTGCGATGATCCGGGCCCGCACCTTGCCCTTCACCTGGATCGGGTACTCGACCTGCTCGGCCACCAGCAGCGCGGGATCCGCCTCAGGGAACGGCCCACGCGCCAACGACTCCGGGTGACCCAGGCGCGCCCACATCTCCTCGCTGATGTGCGGGGCGAGCGGCGCGGTCATCAGCACCAGCGCCTCGGCGACCGACCGCGGCACCGAACGACCCGATTTGGTCAGATGATTGGTCAACACGATCAGCTTCGCGATCGCAGTGTTGTAGCCCATCACCGCGTAGTCCGCACGAACCCCGTCGATGGTGCGGTGCAGCAGCTGCAGGGTCTGCTGGTCCGGCTCGTCGTCGGTGACGACGGTTTCCCCGGTTTCCTCTGAGACGACCAGTCGCCAGAGCCGCTGCAGGTACCGCTGCGAACCGACGACGTCCCGGGTCTGCCACGGCCGGGACATGTCCATCGGGCCCATGGCCATCTCGTACATCCGGAAGGTGTCGGCGCCGAACCGCTCGCACATCTCGTCCGGGGTGACGACGTTGTTCAGGGACTTGCCCATCTTCCCGTACTCGCGGTTGACCGGCCGACCCTGGTACTCAAAGGTCGAGGATCCCGCCGTCTCCACTTCGGTGACCTCGTCGGCGGGGACGTACACACCGCGCTCGTCGGTGTACGCGAAGGCCTGGATGTACCCCTGGTTGAACAGCCGGCGGAACGGCTCCTCGCTGGACACATGCCCCAGGTCGTACAGCGCCTTGTGCCAGAACCGGGAATACAGCAGGTGCAGCACCGCGTGCTCGACGCCGCCGACGTACAGGTCGACGCCGCCCGGGTCCTTGACGCCGTCGGGGCTGTGTTCGTTCCGAGGGCCCATCCAGTACCGCTCGACGTCGGGATCGCAGAACACCTTGTCGTTCGTCGGGTCCAGGTAGCGCAGCTCGTACCAGCAGGAGCCGGCCCATTGCGGCATGACGTTCAGCTCGCGCCGGTACGTCTTTGGTCCATCGCCCAGGTCCAGTTCGACGGTGGCCCAATCGGTGGCCCGGGCCAGCGGTGGCACCGGCTCGGAGCTCGCGTCCTGCGGGTCGAAGGCCTGCGGTGAGTAGTCGCCGACCTCCGGCAGGGTCAGCGGCAGCTGGTCGTCCGGCAGGGAGATCGCCACGCCGTGCTCGTCGTAGACGATCGGGAACGGTTCGCCCCAGTAGCGCTGCCGGGAGAACAGCCAGTCCCGCAGCTTGTACTGCTTCTGCGCCTTCCCGACGCCCCGGGCCACCAGCCAGTCGATGATCGTCGCCTTCGCGGCGGCGACATCCAGTCCGTTCAGGCTGACCTCGTCGTTGGCGCTGTTGATCATCGGCCCCACACCGGTGAAGGCCTGGTCCGCCGGGTGATCCGCGGCCGGCTGCACGGTGCGGATGATCGGCAGTCCGAACGCGGTCGCGAAATCCCAGTCGCGGATGTCCTCGCCGGGTACACCCATGATCGCGCCCGTGCCGTAGCCCATCAGCACGTAGTCCGCAATGAAGACCGGCAGCGCATGGCCGGTGGCCGGGTTGGTCGTGAACGCGCCGGTGAAGACCCCCGTCTTGTCCTTGTTCTCCTGCCGATCCAGATCGGACTTGCGGGAGGCGGCCAGCCGGTACTCCGCCACGGCCTGCGCCGGCGTCGCCGCCCCGCCGGTCCACCGCTCGTCGGTGCCCTCCGGCCAGCCGACGGTGGTGATCGCATCGACCAGCGGATGCTCGGGCGCCAGCACCATGTAGGTGGCCCCGAACAGCGTGTCCGGCCGTGTGGTATATACCTCAATGACGCCGGACTCGTTGCCGGGCAACGTTTCACGTGAAGCATTCGCCACGTCGAAGGTGATGCTTGCGCCGTACGAACGGCCGATCCAGTTCCGCTGCATCGATTTGACCGACTCCGGCCAATCCAGCCGATCCAGGTCGTCCAGCAGTCGGTCGGCGTATGCGGTGATCCGCATCATCCATTGGCGCAGGTTCCGTCGGAAGACGGGATAGTTGCCGATGGCGCTGCGACCGTCGGCGGTGACCTCCTCGTTGGACAGCACCGTGCCCAGGCCGGGGCACCAATTCACCGGGGCGTGGTCGATATACGCCAGGCGGTAGCCGGCCAGCACCCGATGCTGCTCGACGTGGGACAGGTCGGCCCAGGGTCGGCCGTCCGGGGTCGGCCGGGTGCCGGCCGCGAACTCCTCGACCAGAGTGCTGATGGGACGCGCAACGGCGGCGTCCTCGTCGTACCAGGCCTCGAACAGCTGGGTGAAGATCCATTGGGTCCAACGGAAGAACCCGGGGTCGGTGGTGGCGACGCTGCGGCGCTGGTCGTGGGCGAAGCCCAGCCGCCTCAGTTGGTCGCGGTAGCGGGCGATGTTGGCCTCGGTGGTGGTGCGCGGGTGAGTGCCGGTGCGCACCGCGTACTGCTCGGCGGGCAGGCCGAACGCGTCATACCCGATGGTGTGCAGGACGTTGCGCCCGGTCATCCGCATGAACCGGCCCATCACGTCGGTGCCGATGTAGCCCAGAGGATGGCCGACGTGCAGACCGGCCCCGGAGGGGTAGGGGAACATGTCCAGCAGGTACAGCTTGTCCGCGGCCACGGGCGACCCGTCCGCGGGCGCCAGCGGCCCGGCCGGATTCGGCGCTTCGAAGGTGCCCTCGGCCTCCCAGCGGTCCTGCCACCGAGCCTCGATCTCGGCAGCCAGCGCGGCGGTGTAACGGAACGGCGGCGCTGCATCGCCGACAGTCTCGTCCCCGACCGCCCTCGTCTCGCTCTGCGTCGTCATCGCCGTCCACTCCTGTCCGTGCCTGATGCGGTGGTTGCTTCCCGTGCTGACCGCACAAAAAATCCCCCCTGCGTGGCAGGAGGGATCGCCGCGCGTGATCGGCTCGCCAGAGGCGTTCCGGTCAGCGCGGCCGGTGAAGAAGCAGGATCACCGCCATCTTCGGGAGTCTACTCCGCCGGGTTCTCCCGGCTCAGCGGCTTTCCGCGCGCTGGGCGGTGCGGGCGATGATGGCAGGACGTGCCGCCCACATCAGCAGGAGGTTCGCCGATGGTCGACGTCAACTGGACCGAACTCCTCGCCGCGCAGCTGTCCTGGCACTGGGCGGCGCAGGCCAGGCCGCGGCTGGACGGCCTGACCGACGACGAATACCGCTTCGAACCCGTCCCCGGCTGTTGGTCCGTCCGACCGGCCGGCTCCGTCGGGCCGGCGCCGCAATTCGGCACCGGACCGATGCGCATCGACTTCGACTTCCCGACGCCGGTTCCGGCTCCGGTGACGACGATCGCCTGGCGGTTGAGCCACCTGATCGTGGGTGTCTTCGGCGGCCGCAACGCCCGCTACTTCGGCGGCCCGGCCATGGACTACTGGACCTACGCCTACCCGGCCACCGCCGACGACGCGCTGGCCGCCGTGGACGCGGGATACCAGCGGTGGATCTCCGGCGTGACCGCGCTCACCCCTGCCGAGCTGGCCGCGACCTGCCGGGAGCCGGGATTCGAGCAGGATCCGATGGCCGCGCTGGTGTTGCACATCCATCGCGAGGCGATCCACCATCTGGCCGAGATCGCGCTGCTGCGGGATCTGTGGGCGCACGGTCAGCGGTCCGTTCCCGGCGGATAGGACCGCGCTGAAAGCCCGGCCCCCTGTACTTGATGGCGGCCTCGCACGCTCGGCCGACTGGGACCGCCCTTGACAACCCGGCTCCTCCGTCGCCGGATTATCCGCGCCCGGTCCCTGCGCACTTGATGGCGGCCTCGCACGCTCGGCCGACTACGATGACCGCCGTGCCGACCGCGTCCCTTGCGCTGACCC
>JBIOVW010000122.1:0-3006 GCA_044867945.1 Nakamurella sp.
ACGACAGGACCTCCTCGCCTGGCTCTCGTACAGGCGGCCAGGGCTACGCCTCCCAGGATGCCACCCCGGCCACCTACCCGGGGAGCGACGCCAGTGCACCCGCCGGTGGGGGAATCGGTGTTGCCCAGTCCGGGAGCCCGACTCGCATCAGGTCGGCGGCGCCCGGGGCCATGATCAGCGCGGTGAGAGCGGCGGCCAGCGTCGGCAGCGGCAGGGCGTAGTCCACACAGCCGGTGCGCAGGGCGGCGTCGGGCATGCTGGCGGAGGCGCAGGTCTGCGGTTCTTGCACCAGCACCCGACCACCGGCGCCCTTGATGTGCCGTGCGCCCAGGGCGCCGTCGTCGAGGCGTCCGGTCAGCACCACGGCGATTGCCCTGCGGCCGACAACGGTAGCGATCGAGATGAACAACGGATCGGCCGGGCGCAATCGACTCGCGGGGGACTCAGGGCGCACGCTGAAACGCAATTGCGCGTCGATGGTGACCGCCCGTTTGGCTGGGATGAGGTGGACCGCGGCGGCCTGCAGCCGGTCACCGTCGGTGACGCTATGCATCGGCAGCGCGGAGACATTGGCGAACACCCCCAGCAAGGTGTCAGCCTGAAGGTCGGATCGGTGCACCAGCACGACCACGGCGGCAGGAAGGTCCGGCGGCAGCGCGGCAAGGAGCTCGCCGACCGCCGCGACGCCTCCCAATGACGCGACAACAGCGACCACATCAAAACCCGGCGTGCGCCTCGCACCTCCGGGTCCGTTCCCGGACACACAGTCAATGTACGGTACATGACACAACTTCGGCCAGACCTTGAGCCGGCCAGGCAGCCCGCATGCGAGCTCTTCGTCGCCCTGGTCCAACTAGCCACGACGCTCTGGTGAGCCAACTCCCGGCTGCTCACTGGGCGGCAGGGGTCAGTCGGCCCGACCGCGCTGAGCCGCCACCAGGGATCGTTCGGCCCGGACGCCGTCCGGAGTCCCCGCGCAAGCCGCTCGACCGGCACGACGGAGCGTTGACCGCTCGCCGATCCACGTCGGCCGACGGAGGATAGGCACGCCCGTAGATGCACGGGTGCGCGTTGGTGTCCGAGGCGGTGGGTGATGCCAGTCACGTGGGGCACCGGTGACGACACCGGCCCTGGCTATCCCGCGCTGGACGCTGGGCCGGGCCATGACCTGCCGGCTGATGCAGCGGTCATGCTTCGCTCGGTCCCGCCGTTCTCCTATGCGCTGACGCAGATCGTGGAGGTCCTCGGCTTGATGCCGGTTGCCGGGGGCGATGTGGATCTGAGCTCCCGGCGGATCACCAGCTCCGAGATCAACCGGCCAGGGCTGCAGCTGGCCGGCTACACCGATCACTTCGCTGCTCAGCGCTTGCAGCTGATCGGCTGGACCGAGACTGCCTACCTGGCGGGGTTGGAACCCGCGGTGCGCGCGCGCCGGTTGGACGACTACTTCGCCCTGGGGTTCCCCGCACTGGTCGTTGCCCGCGGCCTGTACGTCATGCCGGACATGGTCGATGCGGCCGATCGGCACGACATTCCGGTGTTCGTCACCGGGCTGATGACCAGCGACTTCGCCGGTCGACTGAACTGGCTGCTGATCCATGCCCTGGCACCCCGGGCACAGATCGCTGCCGCCCTGGTCGACGTCTACGGGGAGGGTGTGCTGATTCTCGGCACGGCGGGGATCGGCAAGTCGGAGACGGCACTCGAGCTGGTCCGGCGCGGACATCGGCTGATCGCCGACGGGGGGGTCGAGGTTCTGCGGATCTCAGACGATCATCTGCGGGGGCGGTGTCCGGACGGCGGCAGGCCGCTGATCCGGCTCCCGGGGATCGGGGCGGTGGACGTCGAGGAACTGTTCGGCACCGGGTCAGCGAAACCCGACGCTGCCATCAGTCTGGTCGTTGATCTGGAACTCCGAGACTTTGCCAAGGAGTACGAGCGGGTCGGGATCGACGACCTCCAGACGGGTGTGTTCGGCGTGCCGGTTGCGCGGGTGACCATCCCGGTGCAGCCCGGCCGCAACCTGGCGGTGATCATCGAGGTGGCGGCGCTGGACCATCGGCAGCGGACCCGCGGCTACAACGCGGCCGCGGACCTACTCCACCGGGTCTGAGGATCTGCGGATGTGACGCGGATCGGCCTGTGCAGCAATTCCGTGAAGTCAACGCTGGGCGGTCAGGAGCTCGCGAGGTGTCACCCCGAACCGTTGCCGGTGGTCGCGCGCGAAACGACCGAGATGCGCAAAGCCCCACCGCCGGGCGATCTCGGCGACCACGGTCCCCGGAGCGGCGGCCAGAAGGTCACGGTGGGCAAGGTCCATGCGAACGTCTCGTAGGTACCCCAACGGCGTTGTGTCCAGATGTCGGCGGAAGGCCGCTTGCAGGGCTCGCGGGCTCAATCGAGCCGCCTCGGCGATGTCTTCCAATCCGATCGCCTCTGCAGCGTGCTGGTCGATGAACGACACGGCTCGACGGACAGCTGCCGGCATGGCGTGTCCGGCGGTTGGCTCATTCCCGTCGAGCGTCGAGTTGGGAAAGCACGTGAGAACGGCGCTGTTCAGCAGACGGATCAGCTCACGACGCAGGATGGCACTGGAAGCGACCATCGGGTCGCTCGCCGTGACGTGTTCCACCAGCTTCAGCACCTGCCGCCAGTGGCGGTCGGCGGCTATCGAGACGCACGCGCCGAAGCCAAGCCGCAGGGGCGTCTCGGATAGGGCGCTGGCATCGTCGGCGAGCAGCCGGCCCGAGAGTGCCACGATCTCCGCGCGCATCTGGTCCCAGCTGAGCGAATAGCCCTCGTTCGCCGCCAGCTGGATGGAGGGCTGTCGGGAGTCGCAGAATTGACGGTCGCTGCCGAGCTGGAACCTCCAAGGGTTCGAATCGATGACGCTCTGAGTCAGGATGAACGGTCGCTGGACGCCCTCGGGAACGGCCAGCGCTACGGGGCTCGTGTACACCAGACGACCCATCAGCACGTCCCCCAGCTGGTAGACGACGTCGTGGC
>JBIOVW010000123.1:0-3090 GCA_044867945.1 Nakamurella sp.
CCGAGGGCCCGATCGGCGGGCAGCCCGAACGGCACCGTCCGCTGCTTGTTGCCCTTTCCCAGCACCCGGATCACCCGGCGGTGCCGGTCCAGCGCGTCCAGGTCCAAGCCGGTCAGCTCGGACACCCGGATCCCGGAGGCGTAGAGCAGCTCCATGATCGCCTGGTCGCGCAGCGCCACCGCCCGGTCGACCGGGTCCGCCTTTGGCGCGTCGGGTTGTTCGACGGTCGGGGCGTCGAGCATGCGCTCGGCCTGATCGGCCCGCAGCACGGCCGGCAGGGTCTTGTCCGGGCGCGGCGCGACCAGCCGGGCGCCGACGTCCAGCGGCAGCCGGCCGGTGCGGTGCGCCCAGGCGCAGAAGGATCGGGCGGCCGCGGCCCGGCGCGCCATGGACGATCGGGCGGCGCCGGTGGAGCGCTGCCGGGCCAGCCAGCTCCGCAGCACCGGCAGCGTCAGGTCGGCCAGCTCGGCGGGTCGCTCCCCGGTCATCCGGCCGAGGTGGTCCAGCAGGGACACGACGTCGGCCAGGTACGCGGTGACGGTCGCCGCGGAGCGGTCGCGCTCGGCGGACAGGAACAGCCGGTAGCTCTCGAGGGCATCGACCAGTGGCACGGGCAGTGCTTCCCGCAGCTCGGCCGTTGACCTGCGCACACCGGCCATCGTCCCACCCTCCGGATCCGGTGGGCCGGTGATCGAGCGACCCGCTGTCGTCATCGGCGACCTGGCATCGGCCGTCAGCTCAATGGTGGCTGACAACGAGTGAGCGTCCCCGCTGCGGTGGCCGGGCATCGGTCACCGGTCGCCAACGGCTGGCTCGAGGTGCTCGATCTTCAGGTTTGGTCGCCAGTGTTGCCCCGATGCCCCACCCGGCCGGGGAGGCGCGCCGCCGGCTGTGACCTCGGACCATTTGGTGGACGCTGGGCCGGCTCACCGGAAACGCACAGCTTCGGGCGTTTGCATCGGAGTCACCAATTGTTCACCTTGAGGATTCCGTGCCGCAGATTGCGATTTTCGCCGCCGATTGGGTGGCGATCGGCCTGCTTATCTTTGCCCTGTACTTCCCGCGGCACCGGCGCCGCGACCTGGTGGTCGCCTACCTGGTCGTCAACATCGGCGTGCTGGCGGTGGCCAGCGTGCTGTCCACCGCGGCGATCGCCGCCGGTGTGGGGCTGGGCCTGTTCGGCGTGCTCTCGATCATCCGGCTGCGATCCACCGAACTCGAGCAGCACGAGGTCGCCTACTACTTCTCGGCTCTGGCCCTGGGCCTGCTGGCCGGGCTGTCCCCGACAGCGGACTGGGTCACCCTCACCCTGATCGCGATGATCGTCCTGGTCATGTTCCTCGGCGACCATCCGCACCTGCTGCGCCGCTACCGGCACCAGGTGGTCGTGCTCGACCAGGCCTACCCGGACGAGACCGCGCTGATCGCGCACCTGGAGCAGACCCTCGGCGCGCGGGTGCACCGGATCGTCGTGCAGAAGCTGGACCTGGTCAACGACACCACGACCGTCGAGGTCCGATACCGGCTGTCGGCCGATCGGACCGTTACCGTCGGCCGGAGCGGGGCCCTGGTCACCCGATGACGACCACCGAGATCCGACCCGTGGAAATCGATTTCGAAGCGGTCGAACGGTGAAACAGCGTCGGCCGCACGCGGTCCGGCCGGATGTGCTGGACGAGGCCGGTCGTGAGTTCACCGATCATGTGGTGGTCGGCGCCGAGTTGCCCGGCACCTGGAACCTCTCCCTCGATCCGACGCTGCGCACCAACTACCGGCGACGAACCCTGTTCCTGCCGGCGACCGCCAGCCGGGTCACCATCGACACCGACCTGCGCTGGGTCGACTCGGACGGTCGCGAGATCGCCCTACCGGGCCTCGCGATCGTCGAAACAAAGACCGTCGGCCGGCCCTGCGCCGCGGACCGACTGCTGTGGCGCGGCGGCTGTCGCCCCAGCCTGATCTCCAAATACGGCACCGGGCTGGCCGCGTTGCGGCCGGACCTGCCGTCCCACAAATGGCATCGAGTTCTGCACCGCTACTTCTGGAGCCCGTCATGAAACATCTGAACCGAAAGACCCTGCTGCCCCTCGTGCTATCGCTGGCCCTGGTCACCGGCGCGTGCGCCGCGGGTGAGACGACGAGCAGCACAATCACTTCCACGACCGCGGCGCAGGCCCTGGCCGAGAACGCCGCCGTCGACGAGGTCGCCGACACCTCTGGCCAGGCCGAGGAGACCATCACGCTGTCCGGGTCGACCGCGACCAGCAGCTCCGACACGGTCACCATCGACGGCGGCACCGTGACGATCACCGCGGCCGGCACCTACCGGGTCAGCGGGACGCTGACGGACGGCCAGGTGCTCGTGGAGGTGCCGGGCGACGGTCTGGTCACCCTCATTCTGGACGGGGCGGACATCACCAACTCCACCGGCTCGCCGCTTGTGATCAACGACGCGGAATCGGCCGTCGTGCAGCTGGCCGACGGGTCGCAGAACACGCTGACCGACGCGACCACCTACGTGTACCCGGACCCGGAGGCCGACGAGCCCAACGCGGCGCTGTTCAGCACCGCCGACCTGACCATCACCGGCACCGGCGCGCTGACCGTGCACGGCAATGCCAACGACGGGATCGCCAGCAAGGACGGCCTGGTCATCGAGTCCGGGACGATCGCCGTCGACGCCGTCGACGACGGCATCCGGGGCAAGGACCACCTGGTGGTCAAGGGTGGCACGATCACCGTCACCGCGGGCGGCGACGGCCTCAAGGCCGACAACTCCGAGGACGCCGCCAAGGGGTACGTCGCGATCGAGGGTGGCGCGCTGACCGTCACGGCCGGCGAGGACGGCGTGGACGCGGTCACCGACGTGGTGGTCTCCGACGGCACGCTGGCCGTCGACGCCGCCGACGACGGCCTGCACGCCGACAGCGACCTTGCCATCACCAACGGAACGGTGTCGGTGACGCGGTCCTACGAGGCGATCGAGGGCAGCACCATCACGATCTCCGGCGGTGCCGTCGACACGACCAGCTCCGACGACGGGCTCAACGCCGGCAGCACGCTGACCATCAGCGGCGGCACCGTCGTGGT
>JBIOVW010000124.1:0-2155 GCA_044867945.1 Nakamurella sp.
CCACCTTTCCGCAGGTCGCGCCACAAATTTCCGGCGCGACCTGCGCATTTGTGGCGCGGAGCGAAGTGAGCGGCCGACTAGATGGTCTCCCACTCCTGCGCCCAGGCCCGCCACCGGCGTCGGTCGAGGCGGGCACGCCCGACCCACCAGCCACCGATCAGCACAAGCCCGAGCGCGAGCCACCCGAGGGCGACGATCAGCCCGGCCTGGACCGCCGCGTCGACCGTGCTCATCGGCGCGTCCACGACTTCGCCGGCCGGATCCAGCCAGATGACCACATGGTCGCCGGCGCGGGCGCCGGGCACGACCTCGACCGGGCCCTTGACCGGCCGGCCGTCCCGACCGGTCCAGGTCGCCTCGGCAATGACGCCGGTGGGGGTCGAGCGGAGGGTCGTCATGTCGAACCGGGCGTCCTGCGCCAGCACCGCGTCGACCGAGACGACCGAGCGTTGCTCAACGGCCGCCCTGGCCTGGAGCCCACTCCACTGCGCCGAACCGACGGTCGCCAGGATCGGCAGGGCCAGCAGCCAGATCACCAACACGCCGAAGGTGAGCGCCACCTCGGCCCGGTCGACGTCGCGCGCCAACGGGCTGCGCCACACCCGGAAGGCGAGCGGCCTCCGGTGGCCGATGGCGGCGGACGGCTTCATTTCCTGCTCCGGTGGGACAAGGGCTCCGACACGATCCACGGTACGACGGCACGGCGTCCGTTCCCATGGTGCCGCCGCTGCGCAGGGGTCCGACAGGGGACAAAGGCCCGGTCGGTCGATGGCCGCGCGCCGGGTTCCGACCTGCTCGGGACAGGCT
Source organism: Nakamurella sp. (assembly GCA_044867945.1). GTDB lineage: Bacteria > Actinomycetota > Actinomycetes > Mycobacteriales > Nakamurellaceae > Nakamurella. Next base: position 808 of record JBIOVW010000124.1, read on the forward strand.
GACGACCGCACCGGGTTCCGGTGCGGTCGTCAAATCGGCCGGCTCAGATCGAGAACGCATGCCCGATCGCGATGACGCCGTCCGGGTCGTAGCGACGGATGGTGTGCCGCAGTCTGGCCCTGGTCCACTCGTCGTAGGCGTCCGGCAGGTCGGTCGCGGCGGTGGTGAAGTTGGGCAACCGGCGCCGGCCGAACCAGGGCGCCATCGCATCCACCACCTGCTGCCCGTGCTCGACCGCGCCGGGCACCATGGGAATGCCCACCACCAGCAGGGAGAAGGCGGCGTCCCGGACGCAGAACGCGCTCTCGTGCGCCCCGGGCCGGGCGGTCGCCCCACCCATCTGCCGGACCTCGACCAGGATCTGGGGTGAACCTGATCCGGGGCCGGCCATCCGGAGCAGTTCGTCGGCCGCCTCGGCGGGGAACTCCCGGAGCACCATCGCCGATTCGTGCGCCGGCAGCGGGTCGACCGGGTCGGTGTGCACGGAATCGACGGCCAGGTAGGGCTTCTCGGCAACGTCATCGAGCAGCACCGGCGCCGCGGCACGCATCGCGGCGAAGTGCCGCTCACCCTCGGCGGTGTCACCGGTCCACAGGTAGCGCACGGAAAGGGTCAGCCTGTCTGCCAGCATCGGCGGCACGCCCGGCATCTCCGGCAGCCGGAACAGCCCGAACGACGTAGTGGCGGCCTCCGGCAGGTCCGCGATCCAGGACCGCCAGGCATCGATCACCGCGGGGGCGTGCTCGCCGTCGAACCACAGCGACCCGCCGTAGAACCTCGGCTGATGCACCAGGTCGAACTCGATGGCGGTGACGATGCCCAGGGCGCCCTTGCCGCCGCGCAGCGCGAAGAACAGATCGGAGTGCTCGGTCGGCGTCGCCCGGCGCAGCTCACCGTCACCGGTCACGACCTCGATCGCCCGGACCCGGTCGCTGGCCAGCCCGTAGGTGCGGGCCATCGGACCCAGGCCGCCACCGGTGGTGTAGCCGACGATGCCGACGTCGGTGACCGAGCCGGACAGCGGCGCCAGCCCGTGCGGTGCCGCCTCCTGCACCACCCGCAGCCACTTGACGCCGGCGCCCACCCGGGCCCAGCCCTCGGGGTGGACCACGCACTCGTCCAGACCCTTGGTGTTCACCAGGATCTCGCCCACGAAGGCGGAGATGGCGCCGTGCCCGGTGGCCTGCGGGGTGACCTCGAGCCCGTGCCGGCGGGCGAAGCGAACCGCCTCGACCACGTCGTGCGCGGTCTGTGCCGCAAGCACCGCAGCTGGACGCACCGAGATGGCGAGGTTCCACGGTGAGACGAGAGCTTCGTACTCGTGGCTGCCCTGCACCGCGACGACGCC
>JBIOVW010000125.1:0-8895 GCA_044867945.1 Nakamurella sp.
CCACTTCCGCACCCCCGGGTAGCTGGGCGATCGGCGCCTTCCCGGCCCGGCGGAGCACGCTGACGGCCTGAGCGGTGCTGCTCAGATGTCCGGTGATCACCCCGAGGGTGCCCTGGTCGATCCGCGCGCGGCGGCCCATGTCGCGGAGTTTTCCGGCGCCGTAGGGGTTGTTGCTGACCAGGACGGCCTGCTCACCGGTCAGCGTGCTGCCGCCGGCGCGGACCGTCAACGTCGCGGTGCTCTCCGCGCTGAGCAGGTCCGGCAGCATTTCCAGCATGGTGCGCTTCTTGTTGTCCCGGTACTCCGGGCTTTGCACGATCTCCGCGTAGGCGCCGAACGAGGCGTTGTTCACGAACGGCCGATCCGCGATCATGCCCAGGTCCACGCGCACCTCCTCGCCGTCGGTCAACGCCTGAAGGCAGGTCGCCGGGTCGTCCCGGTCCAGGACCAGATCCAGCGCGAACTGGTAGCGGGTGCCGGCGCTGATCACCAGCAGTGGGATGTCGTGCTCGGCGCAGATGCCGGCGACCAGCGCCTGGGTGCCGTCCCCGCCGGCCACCCCGAGCAGGTCGGAACCGTCGGCCACCGCCTCCCGGACCAGGCCGGCGACGTCGACATACCCGGGACCCTCCAGGAGGGTGACCCGGGCGCCGAGCGCCTCTGCCTTGTTCTTCAGGTCGAACCGCACCACCTTCCCACCCCCGGACCGGGGATTCATCACGATGAACGGCCGCTTGGCGACCGGGACGCGCGTGGTGGGCATCCATGCGCGATCGTCGCGTCGCAGCGCCGCCCGGGCCAATGCGCCACCCACGATGAGCAGGCCGAGCGAGATCATCGCGACCGCGACGACCTCCTGCCGGAAGTACACGACGATGACGACCACGATCGCCGCGACGGCTAGTGTCAGGCCGATCCATCGCAGCGCGCCGCGTTTGGCGATGAACCAGTACCCGCCGGCCAGCGCCACCGCCGCCCCGACCAGCCCGACCGCGGTCAGGGTCAGACCACTCAAACCCTCCGCGGCGATGATCACGATGATGGCGGCCACCAGCGCGGCCCACGCTCCTCGGGCCAGCCAGCGACGGTTCGCCGGTGTCGACGACTGCGTCGATGTGTTGGTCATGGCCGTTGGGTTGCTCACGACGTCCTCCAGATCAAATCAAAACGGAACCGCGGACACCACTGGGTCGGGCTCAGATGCCTTCGACGGCCGGCACCCGTCCGCTGCCGATGGCCGCGACGAGCGCCTGGTAGTCCTGTTCGTTCTGGTCGGCGTACCGCTGCGAGAAGTCGGTGATCGACGTGTCGAACGCCTCGTCGCCGCCGAGGTATTCGGCGATTGCCACCGCGTCGCCGGACCGGGCGTGCGCGCGGGCCAGGGTCCACCCGCACAGCCCCGCGTAGAGTTCCAGCACGGCGGCGGACATGGTGTCCACCACCGCGGAGGCCTTCATGTCCCGCAGCTGCCGCCAGTAGTAGTGCCGGTCCTCCTGCACCCCCTTGGTCCAGCCCAGGTAGATATCGCTGGCGGCCTGCATCATCCGCTGCCCCTGCACCACCCGTTCACCGGGGTTGCGGTACCGACTTTTCGGTAGGTGGTCCTCCAGCACCGACCGGGTGGCCTCCTTGATCTGCAGGAACAGCGGGTCCTGCGGGTCCCGGCCCTGCAGCAGCACGATGAAAGCGCGGGTGCCGACGCTTCCCACGCCGACGACCTTGCGGGCCATGTCGACGATCTCGAACCGTTCCAGCAGGTGCCGCCGGTCGTCCTGCAGGGTCGCCCGGTATTCCCGGAACTGGTCGTGCACCGTGGTTTCGATCTCGTCCTCGGACATGCCGTAGGTGGCGGCCAGATCCCGGGCCGGGACCACCACCGGAGGCTGGCTGACGATCCGGTAGCGGCCGTCGACAAGCTCGCCGAGCTTGGACAGGGCCTACAGGCTGTCCCGGGTGTGCGCCTTGCGCAGCGTCTTGTCACCCTGCTTAGCGGCCCGCGCCAGCTCGGCGGCCGCGTCCTTGCCCCCTCGACCACCGTTGTGGGACGCCTTCCCGCCCTTCCCTTTTCCACCCTTGCCCGACTTGCCGTCCTTCTTCCTGCCATGACCGGTCGGGGTCACCAGCCGCGCGACCGCAGCGCGGAGGTCGTCCTCGGACACGTGGGCGTACCACAGGTCCATGGTCCGCATCCCGGCGAACTGGGCCATCGCCTCCCGATACGCCCGCACCGACGCGCCGGTGACGGATCTGCCCTCGGCCTTGGTGAGCCCGTTGTTCCGCGCGGCGATGGTGAAGCTCGCCGCCATCCGCTTCACGTCGTACTCGAACGGGCCCGGCAGGGTCTCGTCGAAATCGTTCAGGTCGAACAGCAGCCGGCGCTCCGGCGAGGCGAACGCGCCGAAGTTCGACAGGTGCGCGTCCCCGCACAACTGCACGTCCAGCCCCGACGTCGGCGTGCCGGCCAGATCCGCGGCCATGATCTTCGCCGCTCCCCGGTAGAACGTGAACGGCGACACCACCATCCGCCCGTGCCGCACCGGTACCAGGTCCGGCTCCCGGGTCGTGTTCTGCTCCTCCAGCAACGCCACCGGGTCGCGCCGATCCTTGACCGGCACCCACCCGGCATGGCTTTCCGGTGGTGTCGCGGTCCGGGCGTCGACGCCGCGCGCCCGCCGGTCGGCCAGGCTGGGGTGGGCGATCCTCGTCGCGGTCATCGTCGTTCGTCTCCTTTGGATTCTCGGTGAGCGCACGACATCGCCTGCACAGCAGGCACTGTGCTTCGCCTGCACGCTCCGGCCCGACTTCGCCAGGTCTCGATGCCTCCCATCATCGCGGGCCGGCCCAAGGCGCGCGTCACTCAACCTGAGTGAAGCTCGCCGGCGATCCCGCCGGGCGGACGACGAGCACCGACCCGATTCCGGCTCTTCCGGTCGAAATCCACCTGGGATCTCACGATCGCTCGATCTGCGCGATGCGCACGGTTAGTGTCTGTCGTTCGATGGGTACAGCACGTCCGGATGGGACGAGTGGCGCCGCGGCGCGCACGCGTCGGAGCGAATGACCCAAGGACGGATGACGGTTGTGGACTACACCGAACGATTGCGCTGTCTGGCCATCAACGACGCCCGGCTAGGTGACGAAGCCAGCATGTCGCGCGTCGGGTCCGGGGCGCTCGATCAGAAGTCGTTGGCCCTGGTCCGACTGGCCGCCTTGGTCGCGGTCGGTGGTGCCGGTGCGTCCTATGGCGCGCAGGCGGACGCCGCGGTGGGCGCGGGCGCCACGGCCGCGGAGATCGTCGACGTGCTGGTCGGCGTCATCCCGGTCGTCGGGCTGCCCCTGGCGGTTGCGGCCGCCCCGAAGCTGGCATTGGCTCTGGGCTACGACATCGAGGAGGCGCTGCAGTACCAACCCGGTGATTGATCGGCGCCCGGCACCTCGGTTACCCGCCAAGCAGTCCGATCGTGGTGGCCTGGTGCACGGCTTCGCCGCGGGAGGAGACACCGAGTTTGCGGTAGATGGAACCGATCTCGGTGTTGACGGTGTTCCGGGACACGAACAGCCGCTCGCCTATCTCGCGGATGGTCAGGTGGGTCTGCAGGTACGGCAGCAGCCGCAGCTCGGCCGGGCTCAGCGGCGACGCGCCCGCCGCTGCGACACCCTCGCTGGATGTGATGATCCCGCGGAAGGTCGAGACCTCGTCCACCAACGCACCTAGGTCCGGCCGGTGGACGAGGATGTCGTCGATCTCGCGGAGCAAGTGCCGGGCCGTCGTGTGCTCGGCGAGCGCCCAATACACCTTGGCCAGGTGCAGGCGGGCGCGCACGGCGAGCCACGAGAACACGAACGTGCACGACGGACGGACCCGCATCGCCCGGTTGAGCTGCCGGTTCGCCTCCTTCACGTCGCCGCGGTGCAGGCACAGCCGGGCCGCGACGGCGAACGGCAGCAGGCTCATCGAGTAGTCCTGCACCCAGTTCTCCTCGACCGCCGCCAGGGCCCGGTCGGCATGCCCGGCCGCCTCGGCCCAGTACCCACGATCCATCGCCAGCAGGGCCAGTTCGGACTCACTGACCACGAACGAGTCGGTGTTGGACATTTCGGCCGCCAGGGCCGACGTCTCCGCGAACACCGCGGCGGCCCGCTCCGGGTCGCCCATCAGCAGGTGCGCCTCGCCGCACAAAAGCAGTGCAGTGTCCCGCCACGGACTCCACGACGGCTCCTGCGCCACCGCGAGGTTCGCGTGCTGCAGCATCCGCTGGGGGCCGGCGCGGCACATCAGGGCCAGCAGCATGGCCCGGGCCGAGTCGAAAGACGCCGTGCCATCCAACGGCGTCCCCTCGAACGAGGCGGCCTCGATGATCTGCGCCCAGCGGTCCGCCTCGGTGATCTGCCCGGCGAACACCGCGACGTACCCGGCCAGCACCGCCAGCGGCGGGTAGCTCTGGATCGCGGCGTCGCCGAGTGCCGTCAGCCACCGCTGCACGGTCGAAAGGTGACCGGCTTGATAGGCCGGCAACGTCAGTTCCGTCACAAGATGGATGCACCGCTCCCGCTCGGCGGTGTCCAGCAGGTGCTCCAGGGCCAGCGCCGGGGAGCCGTTGGCCTGGTACCAGTCGGCGGCCCGCAGGTGCAGCTTCGGAATCGCCTCGGGCTCCACCCGGCGGAGCTCGCCAAGCAGGAACTCCCGGAACAAGCCGTGGAAGCGGTACCACTCCCGCCGACGGTCCAGCGGCACCAGGAATAGACCCGCCGACTCGACGTCACGCAGCCACCGTTGGCTACCGGACTCATCGAGCAGCGCATCGCACAACGGCGCCGAAACCTGGTCGAGCACCGCGGTTCGCCGCAGGAACCGCTGCAGGCCCGCCGGCTGCCGGGCCAAGGCCTCCCGGTACAGGTAGTCCGACACGTACCGATCCTCACCGGTGATCGCCGCCGGATCACCGCCTCCGTCCCGGGCGATCATCGCGGCAAGGTGCAGGCCGACCGGCCAGCCCTCGGTCCGCGCGGTTACCGCAGCCGCCGCCTCGGGGGTAAGGCTGACCCGGGCGGACGAGAAGACCCGCCTGGCCTGGTCGGCGTTCAACGCGAGGTCACCGGCCAGGACCTCCATCGCGTCACCCGCGGCCCGCAGCCGGGCCAGGTACGGCTGCTCGAAGCGGCTGGCCGCGACCAGTTGCGAACCCGGCGGGATTCCCGAGATGACCACCCCGAGCACGTCGTGGCAGGCCGGGGACTGCAGCTCGTGCACGTCGTCGAGCATCAGCAGGAACGGGGCCGGGCCGGCCCGCAGCGCCGCCGCCAGCCGCGGCGCCGCACGCCCCAAGACCGACACACCAAGGCCCGCCATCTCGCTGACCAGGTCGGCCATGCCCGGCCAGAGGCGAGCGTAGGCGGACGCCAACACGGTGAGCAGCAGCGTTGGGTCGTCGTCGAAGCGGTCCAACGCCACCCACGCCACCCGCCGATCGTCGGCCCGCGCCCACTCCGCCAACAGCGTCGACTTGCCATAACCTGCCGGCGCGGTCACCCCGACCACCCGACAGCCGCTCGACCGCACCCGCTCGATCAGCGCATCCCGGGTCACGCTGCCTGGCCGTGGCTCCGGGACCGAGAGCTTGGCGTCGAGCAACAGCTGGTCGAGTCGCTCCACCGACGGCGTCGCATCGGTCGGCGTCACCTCGATCGGTCGCGAATCAGTCACGCCCGGATTCTAGGGACGGGTGCGACTGATCCCTAACTTCGCTTTGTCGTCCCGGCGCCGGGGTTGCCGTGAGCACGACCAGCCGCAACGACACCTGGTGATATCCGACGGACGGGCGGCGTCGGCCCGTTCACCTGATCTGAGCGATGCCACGAGATCGAGTAACGGGTTGGCTCAACGGCACACGCGCAAGGACGGGATCACGATCCTCCCCGGGATTCACACGCCGGCGGGCGCCACGACCATCACCGGGCGCGGATCACTCGATCCGGTCCTCCCGTGGCCAGATCCCCCGACGTCCGCCGGACCGGGGACGAACCACCCACGAAGGGACAGCACCATGACCGCACCAGCCGACCAGACCCCCGTCCTGGACCTGCTCGCCGAGATGACCGCGGCCTCGGTCGCAGTTTCCAGCCTGGACGCCGAAACCCTCGCGCTCGTCCGGGTCGCCGCCCTGGTCGCGATGGACGCCCCGGCCGTCTCCTACCTGCTGAACCTGGGAGCCGCCGCCGAACTGGGCATCGACGGCGACCAGGTCCGCGGCGTCCTCGCCGCCGTCGCCCCCATTGTCGGCACCGCCCGGGTCGCATGCGCCACCGGCAAGATCGTCGACGCCCTCGCCGTCGAACTCGAAATCGCCGAACTCGCCGCACAGAATGCCGACTAGCCCCTGGTGGTCGCGCCCGCCGCCGGTGGTGATGGCCGCCGCGGCCCGACCGGCGGATCCGACCCGGTCGATCATGCGGTCGGGTTCGGCCCACACGGCCCGATACACAAGCCGAGTGCCTTTCGCCCAAGGAGTCATGTGATGTCGTCGCATCCGAATAGCACCCGTGCGCGGCCGCGGATCGTCACCATGTCCAGGGCGGCCGGATCATGACACGGCCCCCGGACCCGCCGCCAGCCGCGACCACACCTGCCGGCGCGCCGGACGGATCGCCGGTTCCGAATCCGGGACACACGGGCTTCGGCCTGCCCCGGGTGTTGATCATCGTGCTGGGCGCGGCCGCCGGGGTGGTCGTGGTCGCGGGGCTACGGGCAATCCCCGACATCATCGGCCCGGTGTTCATGGCGCTCGTGCTGACGATCACCGTGAACCCGATCCGTTACTGGCTGATCCGACGAGGGGTATCCCGCGGACTTGCCTCGCTCGCCGTCTTCCTGACCGTGTTCGCGATCGTCGTCGGCCTGTTCGCCGCGGCCATCGTCGGCGTGGTGCAACTGGCCACCCTGATGCCGCAGTACGCCGATCAGATCCAGCAGCAACTGGACAGCCTGTCGTCCCGGCTGGCGGGCTTGGGTGTCAGCGAGGCCGACCTCCAGTCGATCTTCAGCAGCATCGAACCCAGCCAGGTCGTGGCTGCCGCGCAGGATCTGCTGACCGGGGTTTCCGGCATCTTCAGCTTCCTGCTGTTCATGATCGTCGTGCTGATCTTCCTGGCCGTCGACGCCACCCTCTACGACGACCGGATGGCCCAGGTCCGAGCCGGCCACGAAGCGGTGCTCGACGCCTTGGGCGTGTTCGCCCGGGGCACCCGCAAGTACTTCGGCGTGGCCACCGTGTTCGGCGGGATCGTCGCCGTCCTGGACGGTGCCGTCCTGCTGTTCCTGGGCATTCCCGCCGCCGGCCTGTGGGCGCTGCTCGCGTTCGTCACCAACTACATCCCCAACATCGGGTTCGTCATCGGCCTCATCCCACCCGCGATCCTCGGCCTGCTCGTCGGCGGCCCGAGCCTGGCCCTCACCGTCATCGCCGTCTACTGCGTGATCAACTTCATCATCCAGTCGGTCCTACAACCCAAGTTCGTCGGCGACGCCGTCGGTCTCACCACGACCGTCAGCTTCCTGTCGCTGATCGTCTGGGCCTACATCCTCGGCCCGATCGGCGCGATCCTGGCCATCCCGGCCAGCCTGTTCGTCAAGGCCATCCTGGTCGACATGGACCCGGCCGCCCAATGGCTCGAACTGTTCCTCGGCGATAAACCCAACTTCGACAAGCCCACCGACCGAAAGTCACGAAGAGCGACGACGCCCAGCCACCAACCACCCGCCGAGCCGTCCCCCGATGGGGCAGCCGGCGCCCCGGCCGGCGCGCCGTGAGCACCCCCGACATCCCGGCAGAGCCGGCCAGGCCGGTCAAGGGCCGGTTCCACCTGCTCAAGCAGATCCTGCAGAACGCGCTCACCCTGGGCGGCGCGCTACTGTTCTACTACTTCGTGCCGATCGGCGACCAGGAACACCCGATCTGGCGGTGGGCCATCTTCGTCATCGGCCTCGGGGTGCTGATCCTGCTGATCGTCCGGCAGATGGGCAGGCAGCTCGCCGCCGGATCCGACCCGGGCGTCCGGGTCCGCAGCCTGATCGCCCTGCTCTACCCGGTGGTGGTGCTGTTCGCCCTGACCTACTACATCATCCAGACCACCGACCCCACCCAGTTCGTCGACCTGGCCACCCGCACCGACGCCCTGTACTACACCGTCATCACTCTCGGCACCGTCGGCTACGGCGACGTGCACGCCGTCGGACAGTTCGCCCGGGTGATCACCATGATCCAGGTCGCCTTCGACCTTGTCGTCATCGGCGCCCTCATCGCCGTCGCAACGTCCCGCTTCCAAGTCGTCCCCCGTCGCACCCGGATCCGCCTTGAGAAATCGACATCTCAGTGACCGACGACCATTTGACCTGACCGTCGGCCTCAACCGGAGCCGTCTGCCCGATGGGTCCGGAGGTCCACGGCCGAAAGGGGTTGCCCTGGCGATGATCGCCCTGAATGACAGCGCCCAGTTGGTGCAGCAGTCGGCTCGACTGGCCGCAACCTTGCTCCAGCCGTTGGCGGAACGGTGGCGGCACACCAGCGGTGTCGCCCACCGGGCCGCCGAACTGGCCCTCACCGTGTCACCGGTCGACCGCGGCGTCCTTGTCGCCGCCGCCTGGCTCCACGACATCGGCTACGCGCTGGTGGTCCGGGACACCGGGTTCCATCCCGTCGACGGCGGCCGGTACCTGCTGCGACACGGCTGGGACCCCCGCATCGCCGCCCTGGTTGCCCACCACTCCGGGGCACGGTTCGTCGCGGACCACGCCGGTTTCGGACCGCTGCTCGAACTGTTCGGCCGGGAGGACGGTCCGGTGTCCGACGCCCTGAGCTACGCCGATCAGACAGTCGGACCCTGGGGCCGAACCATGAC
>JBIOVW010000126.1:0-2460 GCA_044867945.1 Nakamurella sp.
TGGACCGGTTCTGCGTGCGGGTCGGCGACGCCCGCCCGCGGCGCCGGATGGATGGGACCGCGACCACGGTGGCCGGGCTGGCCGCCGGCGAGGCGCTGCGCCCGATGCCGACCGCGCCGTTCCCGGCCGTCCTGTCCGCTGACGCCCAGATCAGCGCGCAGGCCCTGGTCTGCTTCCGCGGCAACTCCTACTCCGTCGGCCCGGGGATGGCCGGGACCACGGTCACCGTGGTCCACCGGTTGGGGACTGCCACCCTCGACATCGTCTCGGCGGGCGGGGTGGTGCTGGCCCGGCACCGCCGCCAACCCGACTCGGCCGGCGCGGTGATCCGCCACGACGAGCACGTCACCGCGCTCGAGCACGCGGTGCTGGCCGCGTTCACCGACCGGGCCCCGTGCCGGGCCAAGACCCGCCGGCCCCCGTCGGAGGCGGCCCGCGCGGAAGCGGCCCGCATCACCGCCACCGCTGCCGGCGGCGGGCGGGGTGGCGGCGGTGGGGTCCCGGTCGGTGGCGAGGTCGTCATCGACTTCGCCCGTTACGTCGAGGCGGCCGCGGACCGTCAGAAACCGGGCACCGCCACCACGGACGGGACCCGGCGATGACCGGGCTCGGCGATGAACGTGGCAGTGGACCCGGGTCGGTGGCCGAGGCCGGGCTCTACCAGCGGCTCCGCGCGCACCTGGCCTATCTGAAGATGGCCGATGCCGCCGCGGCCCTGCCCGGGCTGCTCGATCAGGCCCGCGAGCAACACCTGGGGCTGACCGCGGCGCTGGAACGGCTCCTCGCGGTCGAGGTCGACGCGGTCGAGGCCCGCCGCCAAGCAGGCCGGCTACGGTTCTCCAGCCTGCCCGAGCCCTGGACGCTGACCGACTTCGACTTCACCGCCCAACCCGGCGTCGACGAGGCCCTGGTGCGGGATCTGGCCACGCTGCGGTTCCTCGACGACGCCACCAACGTCCTGCTCATCGGCCCGCCCGGGGTGGGCAAGACGATGCTCGCGATCTGCCTCGACCGCGGCGCGGGCCAGGCCGGGCACCGGGTCTACTTCACCTCCGCCGCCGACCTGGCCGCCCGCTGCCTACGCGCGGCCCGGGAGGGCCGGTGGAACACCTGCATGCGGTTCTTCGCCGGACCCCGGCTCCTCGTGATCGACGAACTGGGCTACCTCAACGTGGCCGAGGAGGCCGTCGCCGCGCTGTTCCAGGTCATCACCCAGCGCCACCTCAAGGGCAGCATCATGCTGACCACGAATCTCGGGGTGGCGTCGTGGGCGTCGCGGCTCGGGGACCCGATGGTCACCGCGGCCATGCTGGATCGGCTCCTGCAACGCGCCGTCGTCCTGGGCATCGACGGGCCGTCCTACCGGCTGCGCAGCCACCAGGCCCGCACCGCCGACCTGCACCGGGCGGTCACCTCATGACTCACCCCGACATGACCTTCGACCTGGGCCCGCTCGAATGCGAGCCGGTCAACCACCGCCCGCCCTTCGCCGTCCGCGTCGCGCAGGACCTCGCACCGCGCCGGGGTGTCGGCCCCGACACCGGGTTCGAGGCCTGGCGGGCACGCCAGCTCGCCGACCGGGTCGCCGCCCTGAGCGAACCACTGGCCGGGCTGGCCCTGGGCGGCTACGACCAGCGCATCCTCGGCTGGCTGGCCGGGTGGGACGTGCCCACGATCGGCGGTGTCGTGTCGCTGCTGCACCGCGCCCGCGCCGCGGCACCCCTCACCCCCGGGGACACTCGATGACCGACCACCACACGATCACCGACCGGGACACCCAGCCGGGGACACTCACCGCTGCCCGCGCCAGCCTGCCCGGCCGGGTCGACACCGAGCGGAGCTGCCCGGTCTGTGGCACCTGTTTCACTCCCAGCCCGCGCAAACCCGCCCACACCTACTGCTGCGAACGCTGCCGCGCCACCGCGTGGCGCCACCGACGTCGCGACGCCGCCCGCCGTGTCGCCGAGCTCACCGCCGAGCGCGCCACTCGTCATCCACGACGAGCACCACGACCCGCGTCGACCTCGACCGCGAGGAGCCGTTCCAGCGCCGCGGTCAGCCCCAGGTGTTGCTCGCGGGCCTGATCGAGCAGCCCGGGCAGCGCCGCGGCGGCATCGGCCATCTTCAGATACGCCAGGTGCGCGCGCAGCCGCTGATACACCCCGGTCTCGGCCACCGACCCGGGTCCACCGCCACGTTCATCGCCGGGCCCGGTCATCGCCGGGTCCCGTCGGTGGTGCCGGTGCTGGGTTTCTGACGGTCCGCGGCCGCCTCGACGTAACGGGCGAAGTCGATGACGACCTCGCCACCGACCTGGACAGCACCGCCGCCACCCCGTCCGCCGCCGGCAGGGGTGGCGGTGATGCGGGCCGCTTCCGCGCGGGCCGCCTCCGACGGGGGTCGGCGGGTCTTGGCCCGGCACGGGGCCCGGTCGGTGAACGCGGCCAGCACCGCGTGCTC
>JBIOVW010000127.1:0-2481 GCA_044867945.1 Nakamurella sp.
CTGACCCGGGCCGATCCGCAGCGGTTCGATATCCAATGCGTTACAAAGGTCCTCGTACTCGGGTTTGACCTGCACCCAGGAGAACGCGATCCCGAAGACCAGCAGCCGCAGGATCACCGACTTCATCAACGCCGACTTGCCGGTGCCGATCTCCCCGACGTGGGCGATGTTCGGTGAGGAGATGACCCCCGCCGCATACAGCTCGAACGGATCGAACAGGAACGAGGACATCGAGAACAGGTCCGACCCGATGTACGCGCCCGGCACCCCGAGCCCGGGATGCATGATCCACGGGTAGGCGGCCTTGAGCATCCGGGACGGCGCGGTGTGCGCCTGCAGCCGCATCCGCCCCCACAGCCGGCCGGCGGCAAGTCCTTTCGCGCCGCGGCGGTCCATCCGGGTGCCCTTCACCAACCGGTCCAGCCGGCGGCGGGCATCCTCGTCCCGGCGCCGTTGCAGGTGGTCGGCGGCCGCGGCGTCCCGGTCGGCCAGTCGTCGGGCCAGCTCGCCGGGCACCGACACCCCGGGCACCGGGCCGCGCAGCGGACCCCGGCGGCGGCGGATGGTCGCGGTCATACCCCGGCCACCCCCCGCATCGGGCGCAGCCCACGGGCCAGCGGCAGCGCGCCGGCGAAGAACGCCTGGTCCTGTTCTCCGTAGAGGACGACCGAGGCGCACTTGCACTTGATGAGCCGGCGCCGCGCGGCCAGAGTGTGCTTGGTCAGGGTGAGTTCGTCCGGGGCGGTCACGGTCAGGAACAGGTGGTAGCGGAACACGCCGTCGCCGGCGGCCTGGGCCTCGTCCTGGTCGGCGGCCGCCTGCCGCTCCTTGCGCAGCCGCGCCGATGTCGGTTTGCCCATCTTGCGTTGGGTGTCGGCGCTGCTTTCCACCCGCAGCGCCTGCCGTTCCGCGGACGCCTGGGCGCGCACCTCCCCCAACGGTTCGGCGACCAGCGACAGGGTCCGGCGGAATCCGGACTGCTGCAGCACCGGCGCCAACCAGTTCACGCCGACGGGCCGCTTGGGCAGCTCGTGCACCCACACCGTCCGGGACACCGCCGAATCGTGCCGAAACGACTGCCAGGACCGCTGCGTCGCCGACGGGCCGGCCAGCCGCGGATCCACCTCGCCGTCCCGGCCGCCGAGGATGTCGTACAGCGGCAGCGATTCCGGGTCGAACTGGGTCTTGATCACCGCGGCGTACTGGCCCGGGCGCAGCCACCCGTCGGAGTCGATCTGGGCGTCCCGCACCCCGCGTTCCAGGTCGAGCAGCCGCTCCAGCAGCACCACCCCGATGGCCTCGTCCCGGTCGGCACCCTTGGCCAGGTCGGCGATCTCACCGCTCAGCACGCTCAGGTCGAAGGCGACGACCAGGTACACCTCGTGCCGGGGGGCGGATGGCGCGGCGTGGCGCACAAGTTCCTGGGTGGCCGTCCAGGCCGGACCCGAACGGGTCACCGCCCGCTCCCGGGCGTGCCGGCTGGCCACGTTGACCACGTCCGGCGCGGTCCTGGCCAGCAGCTGCCATCGGCTCACCCCGGCGCCCTCGGCGCAGAACGTCTCCATCACCGATTCCCAGCCGTCCAGCCGTAGACCCTGCTCGGCGCTGCCCTCCAGCAGCACCGAGGAACCGAAGGTCAACAGGGCGGCGCACGCCACCTTCTCCCGGTCGTTCACCATCAGCCCGATCTGCGACCGGCCGTCCGGGGTCGGCACCGCGACCGGCCGGTAGTGCACCAGATCCCCGGGCAGGTCCATCCGGTACGCCAGCGACGAGGGTGAGAACACCGCCCCCCGGAACACTCCGCGGCCGGTGAGCCGATCGCCGACCGTACTGGCCAGCGGCAGCAGATAGCCGGTCAGCGGGCGGCCGCCGATCCGCGGCAGCGGGACGGCACCGACCAGCAGGGCGAGCAGCCCCAGCCCGACCGGCCACCAGATCGAGACCGTGATCAGCCGGAAGCCGACGAACGCCAGGAGCAGCGCGACCGCGAAGAAGACCAGGTCGACCAGGCCGAACCGGCCGACCAGGCCGGCCGTCGGACGCGGCGGGTAGGTGAACTGTCGATCCATCCGAACTCCCAGAACTCAGGCCGGCCGCGGGGTCTGCGGCGGCGTCGATGAACGTGTGGACTGGTGCGGCGGCGGATCCCCGGTCGCGGCCGGTGGCTCCGCCACCGGCGCAGCGGCGGACGCTGGGACTGGTGCGGCCGGCGAGTCCGTCGACGGCGGGGCGGCGGTCGGCCCCCGGGCGGATCCGTCGGATCCCGCCGAGGCGGTCGGCTCGGTGGATCCGATGCTCGCGGCCCGCACCGCCGGCCCAGGTGAGGCGCCCGCCCCCTCACTGCCTGCGGAACGTGCAGGCTCGTCGGTTGCGCCGCCGGTTGCCGCGGACCCGGAGGGAGGCGACGGCGTTGCCGTGGAGTCGCCGGCCGGCCCCGCAGCGCCGGGGCCGGCTCCGCTCGTCGCGGGGCCGGGGCGG